>NZ_JBQQCE010000001.1:0-76783 GCF_052245645.1 Streptomyces sp. KR55
TGGCCGCGATCTCGGTGACCGTCACTTCTAAGCGGACGGGTGCGCCGTACGCACGGCCGTCCTCCGTGAACAGCTGGGCGTACACGGTCACCCGGCCGTTGGCGTTGGCGGACGTGGGGAACTTCACGGACTGGCTGTGGCCGCCGGAGACGGCGACGGACTGCTCGGCATAGGCCTTGCCGCCGATCTCGAGGCGGGTCGGACTGGTCGAGGTCAGCCGCAGGACCAGGTTGTCGACGCCCTGGACCAGGTTGTTCTGCACGGTCACCGGGATCGTGGCGCTGCGGCCGGAGAGTTTGGTCTCCGACTTGTCGATCAGCGTGACCCCTTCGGACAGGTCGTCGAGATACGACTCCACGCCGTCGCGGTAACCCTGCGCCTCGGTGGCCAGGCCGCGCCACGACGTGGACATCTCGCGGTTTATGGCCCGCCCGAAGGGGGTCACCACCCGGGACTGCTGGGTGAGGATCACCTTGAAGCTGTCGAGCTTGTCCTGCGTCTGCGCGATCTGTTCGAAGGCCGAGCGGGGCAGTTCCTGCTTGCGCAGCGAGGACGGGTAATCGGAGGTCGACGGCACGTTCGTGGTGGCGCCGGGGTCCGGCTTGGCCATGGCGGCCGCGGTGAGCTCCTGGGCCTCCGTCCAGGTGCCGGCCTGCAGGGCCGTGACCGCTTCGGCCATGGCCCGGGCCTGGCTGGCGGTCGGCATGCGCTGCGGGGCGATGACGATGCTGCGCTGCTGATTCGTCTGGAGGTTGAGGGCGAGGCTCTGGGCGAGGAACTTCTGTACGGCCAGTGTGTTGGCGGACGCCTTGGTCAGGTCGCCCTGGAAAGCCGTCGACAGCCGCGCGTCCGCGACCACCGCCGTGGTGCCGCCGCCGATGGGGCGGGCCGCGGAGGGCGTGTACGGCAGGCCGCCGGTCTCCTCCAGGCTGTCGCTGCGGGCGATCACCTTGTCGGCGCCGGCGGAGGTGGCGACCTTGGCGATCGACGGGTCCACGGCGCCGTCCACGGGCCAGGCGAAGTCGGTGCTCGGTGTCACGTGGAGCACGGTCTTCACCGTGATGGCGGCGACGTCGGTGGCCGCCTTGAACTGGCTCAATGAGCTGGTGACGTCCGTGCCGTTGTGGGCAAGGGAGGCGAGGTCCGGGTCGGCGAAGGGCAGGGCGACGACCTCCTTGTCCGCCACCGCCTTCTGCAGGTCGGCCAGCCACTGCTTCGCGACCGCCTGGTGGGTGCCCGCCGTGGTGGCCTCGCCCTCGCCCTGAACCCGGTAGCCGCGCGTCATCGCGTCGACGGAGGCCAGGAGGTCCGGGTCGATCACCCAGGTGACGTCGAGGTCCTTGCCCAGCGACACCAGCTGCTCCAGACGGCCGCCCGGGGCGATCTCCTTGGCGAGGTCGTCGTTGAGGAAGACCGGCGTCTGCTGCTCGTTCGAGCCCGTCTCGGCCGTCATGTGGGCGGTGGACACCAGCGGCCACAGGACCGTGGTCTTCGTCCTCGGGTCCGCTTCGTCGGGCTGCCACGGCAGGAACGTCCGCTCGATGCCCAGCACCTGCTCCCAGGGCTGCGCGGCCGTCTCGCCGGACAGCGAGACGCCGAGCTGGTAGACACCGCTACCGCCCAGGTCCATGTCGTCGACCGGTACGGAGATACTGAAGCGCTCGCCGACGCCCGGAGTCAGCTTGGCGAACTCCTGCGTGAACGAGCCGCCGATCGCTGTGCCGTCGGCGCCCGGTACGTACCCGGTGCGCTTGGCAGCGGTGTCGATCGCGGAGCGGGTGGTCAGCTCGGGGCCCACACGCAGGTCCACATGTGCGTCGGTGACCGCCTGCTTGCCGTTGTTGGTCACTGTGCCGGAGACGGTCAGCGTGTCGCCCTCGGTGGGTGCGCTGGGGCTGAGCGAATCGAGGGCGACGGTCACTGTGCGGGAGCCGGAGGCAGCCCGCGCGGAGGTCTGTCCGGCGGCGTCCGCGGCAGGGGCGGCGGGGAGCTGGAGCAGGCCTGCCAGCAGGGGCGCACTGGCCAGCAGCGCCGCGGTGCGCCTCATCCACCGGCGGGCAGGTGAGGGACTCGTCCCCTGGAAGTCTGCCGCCTCGGCCACGCGCTAGCCCGTCCCTCGTCGTCGTCAGTGGTCGTCGGAATGTGCGTCCACGCATGGTAACGATGCGCGCTGAGGGGAAGTGCCGCGGACTGCTCCACAGGATCGGGGAAGGCGGGGCCGCGTCCCGTATGTGCGCGTATAAATGCGCGTATCAAGAGGAACGCCTGCGTACGTCGTGAGGGCTGACCTTGTGCCCGTATCGACGGTGGTGTTCGCGTGCGATCAATCGAGGCGCTCGCGGTCGTCCGGGCCACGTACCCTCTTCTGTTGTGCCGAACGCCAACGATGACACCAGTGCCCTGAGCCAGGTGCGGCACCGCGCGGTGAGTGAGCCGCTGCGGGTCGCCCCGGTCGCCGACGACCTCGCCCGCCGCTTCCAGGACGCGGGATTCTCACTTGCCCTGGTCGGCGGCTCGGTCCGGGATGCGCTGCTGGGCCGACTCGGCAACGACCTGGACTTCACGACCGACGCCCGCCCCGAGGACGTTCTGAAGATCGTGCGGCCATGGGCGGACTCCGTGTGGGACGTGGGCATCGCCTTCGGCACGGTCGGTGCCCAGAAGGACGGCTTCCAGATCGAGGTGACCACCTACCGGTCTGAGGCGTACGACCGGACGTCGCGCAAGCCCGAGGTGTCGTACGGCGACTCCATCGAGGAGGACCTCGTCCGGCGTGACTTCACCGTGAACGCGATGGCCGTCGCGCTCCCGGAGAACAAGTTCATCGATCCGTACGGCGGGCGGGACGATCTGGCGGCGCGGGTCCTGCGCACTCCGGGCACGCCCGAGGAGTCCTTCTCGGACGACCCGCTTCGGATGATGCGGGCGGCCCGTTTCGCGGCCCAGCTCGATTTCGAGGTGGCCCCCGAGGTCGTCGCGGCGATGAAGGAGATGGCCGGGCGCATCGAGATCGTCTCGGCCGAGCGGGTGCGGGACGAGCTGAACAAGCTGATCCTCTCCGCCCACCCGCGCAAGGGTCTGGCTCTGCTGGTCGACACCGGGCTCGCCGATCATGTGCTGCCCGAGCTGCCGGCGCTGCGGCTGGAGCGTGACGAGCACCACCGCCACAAGGACGTCTACGACCACACCCTGATCGTCCTGGAGCAGGCGATCGCGCTGGAGGAGAACGGCCCGGACCTGACCCTCCGCCTGGCCGCGCTGCTGCACGACATCGGCAAGCCGCGGACGCGCCGTTTCGAGAAGGACGGCCGGGTCTCGTTCCACCACCACGAGGTGGTCGGGGCGAAGATGACCAAGAAGCGCATGACGGCCCTGAAGTACTCCAACGAACTGGTGAAGGATGTCTCGCGTCTGGTCGAGCTCCACCTCCGCTTCCACGGCTACGGGACCGGGGAGTGGACCGACTCCGCGGTCCGACGTTACGTAAGGGACGCGGGGCACCTCCTCGACCGTCTCCACAAGCTGACCCGCTCGGACTGCACGACGCGGAACAAGCGCAAGGCGGCGGCGCTGTCGCGGGCGTACGACGGCCTGGAGGAGCGGATCGCCCAGTTGCAGGAGCAGGAGGAACTGGACGCCATCCGGCCCGACCTCGACGGCAACCAGATCATGGAGATCCTGGGCATCAAGCCTGGTCCTGCGGTGGGTCGCGCCTACAAGCACATGCTGGAACTGCGCCTGGAGAACGGGCCCATGGAGCACGATGCGGCTGTTGCGGCGCTCAAGGAGTGGTGGGCCGCGCAGGGCTGAGGCTGTGAAACGGGGTCTTGTTTCACGTGAAACATGACCCCGCAGCCTTGTGGAGAAGCCCTACGGGAAACGGCGCCGCATCGTGGTGTTGATGCGGCGCCGTGCGGCAGTCCCGACCATGTTTCACGTGAAACATGGTTCCGTGGAACCGGCTGCTTCAGATCAGACCTCAGTGAGGCACAGGAGGAATTCTTCCCCGTCGCCCGTCTCGGCGTAGAAACCAGTGGCTTCGTCGACCTTACGGCACTCGGTCTCGGCGGTGAGCTCCGTGTAGTGGCCGGGGACCTTCTTGAGGACCTTGACCTCGGCCTCCGAGGAGGTGCAGTCCACGACCTCCATGCGGTCCGAGGACGACGATGCGGACTTGAGGCAGTCGCCCACCGCGGCCTGATCGGCGTCATCCCGGCTAGCGATCCAACCGCCGATGACTGCGGTCAGGACGGCGATGACGATGACGACGTTCTTGATCGTCTTGAAGCTGAACCGGCGTCGGGGCTGCTCCGGCGGGACCGGGGCATACGGTGCCCCCTGCTGGGGGAAGCCGGGCTGGCCGGGCTGCTGGGGGTAGCCGCCCTGCGGCGGGTACGGGGCCTGGGGCTGGCCCTGCGCGTAGGGGTTCTGGCCTTGCGGCTGGCCCTGCGCGAACGGGTTGCCCTGGGGCGGCGGAGTTGTCACTTGGGGGTCCCCCTAGAACGTAGGTGTGCGGCGCGCAGCAGGCGCGCGCATAAGACCCACGTAAGTTATCGGGCCCCACTGACAACTCCGCAGTCGGGAGTGACTCTGTGGCACTGGTGTGACACTTACCGGCGTTCAAAGCGGGCCATAGCCACTGCAACCGCCCCGTAGAGCGCAGCCACCGTGAGTACCAGGTGCACCGAGCGCCCGTCCGGCGGCAGCATCAGCGCGGCAACACCGGCGGCGCCGACGAAGGCGATGTTGAACAGGACGTCGTAGAGGGAGAAGATCCGGCCGCGGAAGCCGTCGTCGACCGACGACTGCACGATCGTGTCCGTGGAGATCTTCGCGCCCTGCGTGGTGAGGCCCAGGACGAAGGCCGCGACCAGGACGGGCGCGGTGGCGAACGGGAGGCCGAGGGCGGGCTCCAGGACGGCGGCGGATGCCGCGCAGACCACGATCCAGCGTCCAGGGCCGAGCCGTCCCGCGGCCCAGGGGGTCAGCACGGCCGCCGCGAAGAAGCCGGCGCCGGAGATTCCCACCGCCAGCCCCAGCAGGGCGAGTCCGTCGTCCGTGTTCGTGGTCAGGGCGTACCGGCAGAGCATCAGCAGCATGACCGTCAGGGCGCCGTAGCAGAACCGCATCAGCGTCATCGACGCAAGCGCCCAGGCGGCGTCCCGGCGTATCGGCGCGGCGAGATGACGTACTCCGGCCACGAGGTCACGGGCGGTTCCGGAGAGCGCCGCCGCCAGACGTGGCTGCACCAGATCACGGTCCGGACCCAGCAGATCCCGGGCGATACGCAGGGAGGCCAATGCCGAGCACAGATACAGCACGGCGCCCAGCAGCACCACCACGGTGTCCGAGTCCGCGATCAGCAGCCGTACGACGAAGGCGAGGCCGCCGCCCGCGGTCGCGGCGAGGGTACCGGCCGTCGGGGACAGGGAGTTGGCCATGACCAGGCGGTCCTCGTCGACCACGCGGGGCAGCGCGGCGGACAGGCCCGCGAGGACGAAGCGGTTGACGGCGGTGACGCACAGGGCGGAGACGTAGAAGAGCCAGTCCGGGACGTGGCTGAGCATCAGCACCGCCGTCGCCGACGCCAGCAGGGCGCGCAGCAGGTTGCCGTACAGAAAGACCTGCCGACGACGCCAGCGGTCCAGCAGAACGCCGGCGAAGGGGCCCACCAGGGAGTACGGGAGGAGCAGCACCGCCATGGCCGAGGCGATCGCGGCGGCCGAGGTCTGCTCCTCCGGGGAGAAGACGACGTAGGTCGCAAGCCCGACCTGGTAGACGCCGTCGGCGCCCTGGGAGAGAAGCCGTACGGCGAGCAGGCGCCGGAAGTCCCGGAATCGGAGCAGGACGCGCAGATCGCGCACGACGGCCATGGGCACAGCCTCACATACGGGGAGGGTCCCCAGGGCAGTGCCCCGGGGACCCTCAATCCACCGTGAAAGGAGTCGACTTAGCGCTCGACTTCGCCCTTGATGAACTTCTCGACGTTCTCGCGGGCCTCGTCGTCGAAGTACTGGACCGGCGGGGACTTCATGAAGTAGCTCGACGCGGAGAGGATCGGGCCGCCGATGCCGCGGTCCTTGGCGATCTTCGCGGCGCGCAGGGCGTCGATGATGACACCGGCGGAGTTCGGGGAGTCCCAGACCTCCAGCTTGTACTCCAGGTTCAGCGGAACGTCACCGAAGGCGCGGCCCTCGAGGCGGACGTACGCCCACTTGCGGTCGTCGAGCCAGGCGACGTAGTCGGACGGGCCGATGTGGACGTTCTTCTCGCCGAGGTCCCGGTCGGGGATCTGCGAGGTGACGGCCTGCGTCTTGGAGATCTTCTTGGACTCCAGGCGCTCGCGCTCGAGCATGTTCTTGAAGTCCATGTTGCCGCCGACGTTCAGCTGCATCGTGCGGTCCAGGATGACGCCCCGGTCCTCGAACAGCTTCGCCATGACGCGGTGCGTGATCGTGGCGCCCACCTGCGACTTGATGTCGTCGCCGACGATCGGCACGCCGGCCTCGGTGAACTTGTCCGCCCACTCCTTGGTGCCGGCGATGAAGACCGGGAGGGCGTTGACGAAGGCGACCTTGGCGTCGATGGCGCACTGGGCGTAGTACTTCGCCGCGTCCTCGGAGCCGACGGGCAGGTAGCAGACGAGGACGTCGACCTGCTTGTCCTTGAGGACCTGGACGATGTCGACCGGGGCCTCGGAGGACTCCTCGATGGTCTCGCGGTAGTACTTGCCGAGACCGTCGAGGGTGTGGCCGCGCTGGACGGTCACACCGGTGTTCGGCACGTCGCAGATCTTGATGGTGTTGTTCTCGGAGGCGCCGATGGCGTCCGCGAGGTCGAGGCCGACCTTCTTCGCGTCGACATCGAACGCGGCGACGAACTCCACGTCACGAACGTGGTAGTCACCGAACTGGACATGCATCAGGCCGGGGACCTTGGACGCCGGGTCGGCGTCCTTGTAGTACTCGACTCCCTGCACCAGCGACGCGGCGCAGTTGCCGACGCCGACGATGGCTACGCGAACCGAACCCATTCCGGTTGCTCCCTGTGTGTACTCGGTGAGGCCCTGACGGGAACCTCACATGGCGGTGTCGTCGGGCGAATCCGGCCGGGAGGTGTCCCCGGGCCGGGGCAGGTCGCCCGACGCTCCAGATGTGGTGTCCTGCTGAGCGGGCCCCCCGGTGGCGGAACCACGAAGGTCCCGCCCGGCCCGCTCGCTCTCGATGAGCTCGTTCAGCCAGCGCACTTCGCGCTCCACGGACTCCATTCCGTGGCGCTGGAGCTCAAGGGTGTAGTCGTCGAGGCGCTCCCGGGTGCGGGCCAGGGAGGTCCGCATCTTCTCCAGCCGCTCCTCCAGCCGGCTGCGGCGGCCCTCCAGTACGCGCATGCGTACGTCACGGGAGGTCTGGCCGAAGAAGGCGAACCGGGCGGCGAAGTGCTCGTCCTCGTACGCGTCGGGGCCCGTCTGCGCGAGCAGCTGCTCGAAGTGCTCCTTACCTTCCGCCGTCAGCCGATAGACGATCTTGGCGCGGCGTCCGGTCAGTGGGGCGGCGAGGGCGTCCTCGGATGTGTTCCCCGGTTCCTCGATCAACCAGCCGTTGGCGACCAGCGTCTTGAGGCAGGGATAGAGCGTTCCGTAGCTGAACGCACGGAACACGCCCAGTGACGTATTGAGTCGTTTGCGCAGCTCGTAGCCGTGCATCGGTGATTCGCGGAGCAGGCCGAGTACGGCGAACTCGAGGATCCCGGAACGCCGGCTCATCGTCGCCCCCTCTCTGCTGCGGTCGGACCGGCACGGTCTTTATGCCGTGCTGATGTATCGACTCGATACATCAGAACGATAGAGCGCCCCTCCTGATGCGACAAGAGGGGGAATCGTGAACGGCGTCACATCACTGATTCGTAGGAAGCAAGTTGTCTGTTTTGGGGTGAACTTCTGGCTAGGTGGGTTTTGGTGCTGCGTAGTCTGTGCGGCATGCACACCACCGGGAACCGAGTTGCGTCTGGGGGCGTCCTCGTCCTCGGTGGAGTACGGGTGAATGCGAAACCGACCGCATCCGTACTTCGGGGGGACCGGAAACCAGCCGCCGTTTCCAGGCGCGCCAGGGTGCGCCTGCCCTAGGAGTAGTCGTTCGATGAGCGAGCACCGTCGCAAACCGCCGCAGCCGCAGGGAGGCGGACGTGCCGCGGCCCGACGCGGCCAGTCCGGTGCGTCCTCCGGCCGCCGTGCGGCACCGCGAGGCGCCACCGGGTCCCCATCCGACTCTTACGGGTCGGGTTCCCCCGGGCCGGGAGGCGAGGAGCGGCCGTTCGGCGGCCGCGCCGAGGCCCGGCGTGCGGCACAGAGAAGTGTTGGTGGCCGCCGCAGAGCGGCGGACCCCGGCCGGAGTGGCCGGCGGGCCGTCCCCGGCGGCCCGAACGGGCCGGGGCGTGGGCGCGCGGCGGCCTCCGGCAGAAAACGGCTCGTCGACTATCCGCGGGCGGGACGGTACGGCTGGCGCCGCTGGGTGCCGTCCTGGAAGCTCGTCTCCGGACTGTGCCTTGCCTTCTTCGGCAGCCTGGTGGCCGTGGCTGGCATCGGATACGCCATGGTGGGCGTGCCGAACGTCGCGGACACCGCGAAGGCGCAGAACAACGTCTACTACTGGGCGGACGGCACCGAGATGGTGGCGACGGGCGGCGAGACGAACCGGCAGATCATCAACCTGTCGCAGATCCCGAAGGAGATGCAGAACGCCGTCATCTCCCAGGAGAACAAGACCTTCCCGACCGACAGCGGTATCGACCCGAAGGGCATCGCCCGAGCCGTGTTCAACATGGCCCGGGGCGGCGATACGCAGGGTGGCTCGACCATCACCCAGCAGTACGTGAAGAACGCGATGCTGGACGACCAGTCGCAGACGATCACGCGTAAGTTCAAGGAGCTGTTCGTCTCCATCAAGGTGGGCGCCTCGATGGACAAGGACGACATCATGGCGGGCTACCTGAACTCTGCCTACTACGGCCGCAACGCCTACGGGATCCAGGCCGCCGCGCGCGCGTACTTCAACAAGGACGCCATCAAGCTGAACGCCGGCGAGTGCGCGTTCCTGGCGGCCACACTCAAGGGCGCCACGTACTACGATCCGGCGGGCGCGAAGTCCATCGACCCGGTCGGTGCCACCCCCGAGGCCAACAAGAAGCGGGCCCTGCGCCAGATGCAGGACACCCTGGACAAGATGGTCGAGTACGGCCACCTGGACGCCGCGGAGCGCGCCAAGTACACGAAGCTTCCCAAGGTCCAGAACCCACGCTTCAACACCGCGCTGAGCGGCCAGATCGGCTACCTCGTCGACCTGGCCAACGCCTACCTCATCAACAACAGCGACACGACCGGCGTCACCGAGCGGAAGCTGCGGGAGGGCGGCCTCTCGATCAAAACGACCTTCGACAAGAACAAGGTCGATGAGCTCGAGAAGGCAGTCAAGAAGGTCCAGAAGGCCAACATCAAGCCCAAGGAGCGTCCCGACACGGACACCCACGTCCAGTTCGGCGGGGCCTCGGTGAATCCAGACACCGGAGCCATCGAGGCTATCTACGGCGGTGAGGACGCGACCAAGCACTTCACCAACAACGCCGACGAAACCGGCGCCCAGGTCGGTTCGACGTTCAAGCCGTTCGTGCTCGCGGCGGCGATGAAGTGGGGCGTGCGCGATCCGGATCTGGGTCCGACGCAGGCTCAGGACGAGCGCACCGTCGTCTCCCCGAAGAGCCTGTACAGCGGCAAGAACAAGCTCAAGATCAAGGACTACGACGGGTCGGTCTGGCAGAACGAGAAGGGTGAGGAGTGGCTGCAGGTCAACGACGGTGACAAGTCGGAGGGCAGCCCGCCGAACTACCAGATCGACCTCCGTGAGGCGATGCAGTTCTCGGTGAACTCCGCCTTCGTACAGCTCGGCATGGACGTCGGTCTGGACAAGGTGAAGGAGGCCGCTGTCGACGCGGGCGTGCTGGAGAGCAGTCTGGCCGGCACCGACTACCCGTCGTTCTCCCTCGGCATCTCCAAGCCCAGTGCGATCCGCATGGCGAGCTCCTACGCCACCTTCGCGTCGAGCGGCAAGCAGCGTGATCCGTTCTCTGTCACGGAGGTCACGAGCAAGGACGGCCCGGTCTTCGAGCACGAAGCCAAGACCGAGCGGGCCTTCAGCTCGCAGGTGGCCGACAACGTCACTGACGTCCTGAAGACCGTGGTCGAGGACGGTACGGGTACCAACGCCCAGCTGACGGGTCGTGAGGTGGCCGGTAAGACCGGTACCACCGACGGCAACAAGTCGGCCTGGTTCGTCGGCTACACCCCGCAGCTGTCGACCGCGATCAACATGTTCCGGTATCCCGACGACGAGACCATCAAGAACCGCACGTTCCTGGAGATGTACGGAACGGGTGACCAGGAGTCGATTCACGGTGCCTCGTTCCCGGCGGAGATCTGGCACGACTACATGGAGCAGGCGCTGAAGGGCGAGAAGGCCGAGAAGTTCCCGACCCCCGAGCCCATCGGCAAGGTGGTCAACGACGTTCCGTCCCCGACCCCCACTCCCACGGTCACCGAGACCAAGGAGGAGGAGGAGAGCCCGACGCCGACCCCGACGCCCAGCGAGTCGCTGATCACTCCCACACCCTCGGTGACGGAGACCTGCGGCTTCTTCGGCTGCGAGGACCCCAATGGGGGCACCGACAACGGCGGTACCGACACCGGAGGCACGGATGGCGGTGTGACCGTCTCACCATCGCCCACGGATACGAGCGGGGAGAACGGCAACAACGGCAACAACAACGGTGGCAGCCTCTTCGGCGGGACCGGTTAGCAGCCGTATCGGCCGACAAGGGTGTTTCACGTGAAACAAGGGCCGCCGCACCCCCAGGTGCGGCGGCCCTCGGCGTACTCCTGGGCGCGTACGGCAGGATGTGCCCCATGCCCAGTGCAGAAACGACGCAAGCGAGCGCGCATGAGCCGGACCAGGTGCGGCCCACCACGGCCGACGAGGTCGCCGCGAGCGGCAGTGAGCTGATCGGCGGCCCCATCGGGCGGCGCGCCCTGCTCGGGACGTCCTGGTGGACGCCCGTACGGGTGATCGCTCTCGTGGCGATCGGGATGTTCGTCCTCGGACTGGTCCAGAAGGCGCCCTGCTACAACGGCGGCTGGTTCTTCGGCGCCAGTTCGCAGTACACGCACGCCTGCTACTCGGACATTCCGCACCTCTACAACGGGCGCGGTTTCGCCGATGGGCTCGTGCCGTACTTCGACAAGCTCCCCGGCGACATGGAGTACCTCGAGTACCCGGTGCTGACCGGTGTGTTCATGGAGGTGGCCGCCTGGCTCACGCCCGGCAGCGGCAGCATCCAGGACCAGGAGCAGTGGTACTGGATGGCCAACGCCGGGATGCTGATGGCCTGTGCGGCCGTCATCGCCGTGTGCGTGACCCGGACGCACGCCCGGCGCCCCTGGGACGGCCTGCTGGTCGCCCTGGCGCCCGCCTTCGCGCTGACCGCCACCATCAACTGGGACCTGCTGGCGGTCGCCCTGACGGCCGCGGCGATGCTGATGTGGTCCAGGGGCCGCTCCCTCGCCTTCGGCGTCCTCCTGGGGCTCGCCACGGCCGCCAAGCTCTATCCCGTCTTCCTGCTGGGACCTCTGTTCGTGCTGTGCTGGCGCGCCGGCAAATGGAGGGACTTCGGCAAGGCACTGGGAGGCGCTGCCGTCGCCTGGCTGGTGGTCAACGGGCCGGTGATGCTCTTCGCCTTCGAGGGTTGGTCGAAGTTCTACACGTTCAGCCAGGAACGGGGCGTCGACTTCGGGTCCTTCTGGCTGATCATGGCCCAGAACTCCAGCGACCCGCTCAGCACCGAGACCGTCAACACCCTCGCCACGCTCCTGATGCTGCTGTGCTGCGTCGGCATCGCCGTGCTCACGTTCACCGCGCCGCGCCGCCCCCGGTTCGCCCAGCTCGCCTTCCTGATCGTCGCGGCGTTCATCCTCACCAACAAGGTCTACTCGCCGCAGTACGTCCTGTGGCTGGTCCCCCTGGCCGCGCTGGCCCGGCCCAAGTGGCGGGACTTCCTGATCTGGCAGGCGTGCGAAGTCGCGTACTTCCTGGGGATCTGGCTGTACCTCGCGTACACGACCAGCGGTGACGCCCACAAGGGGCTGCCGACCGACGGCTACCACTGGGCGATCGGAGTGCACCTGCTGGGGACGCTGTACCTGTGCGTCATCGTGGTGCGCGACATCCTCATGCCGGACCGGGACGTGGTGCGCCGGGCCGGCGACGACGACCCCTCGGGCGGTGTGCTCGACCGTGCGGCGGACGTCTTCGTGCTCGGCCCGGCGGCCCATCCGCCGCAGCACGCGGCCCACTTCGAGGGGCCGCAGGTGGAGTGGGGCAGCGGGAAGGCGACCGGCGGTTCGCTCTGAGCGAACGGCCTCCCCGAGGTGTCGTAGGCCGCGTGACCGGCCATGTGAAAGGCCGTACACGGAGATTCCGTGTACGGCCTTCTGGCTGTCGTGGGCGGGTCGGCCGCCGTCAGCGGTCCATGAGCCGGTCGAACTGCGTGGTGGTGTGCCGCAGATGGGCCACCAGCTCGTCGCCGACCTTCGGTTCGGGGGCGTCAGACGGCACGAACAGGATGGACACCTGCATGTGCGGCGGCTCCGCGAACCAGCGCTGCTTACCGCCCCATACAAAGGGCGAAAGATTCCGGTTGACCGTGGCGAGGCCGGCCCGGGCGACGCCCTTGGCGCGCGGCATGACGCCGTGCAGCGCCTTCGGGGCCTCCAGGCCCACCCCGTGCGACGTACCGCCCGCCACGACCACCAGAAAGCCGTCGGAGGCCGCCTTCTGCTGCCGGTAGCCGAAGCGGTCGCCCTTGGTGACGCGGGTGACGTCCAGGACCGCGCCGCGGTACTCGGTGGCCTCGTGGTCCCCCAGCCACAGTCGCGTGCCGATACGGGCGCGGAAGCGGGTCTGCGGGAACTGCTGCTGCAGCCGCGCGAGTTCGTCCGCCTTGAGGTGGCTGACGAACATCGTGTGCAGCGGCAACCGGGCCGCACGCAGGCGGTCCATCCAGCCGATGACCTCCTCGACGGCGTCCGAGCCGTCGGTGCGGTCCAGCGGCAGGTGGATCGCGAAGCCCTCGAGACGGACGTTCTCGATGGCGGCGTGCAGCTGCGGCAGATCCCGCTCGCTGATGCCGTGCCGCTTCATCGAGGACATCACCTCGATGACCACGCGGGCGCCCACGAGGCCGTACACGCCGTCCACCGACGACACCGAGCGGATGACCCGGTCGGGCAGCGGCACCGGCTCCTCGCCGCGCCGGTACGGCGTCAGCACCAGCAGATCACCGCCGAACCAGTCCTTGATGCGCGCGGCTTCGTACGTCGTGCCGACGGCGAGGATGTCCGCGCCCAGCCGCGTGGCCTCCTCTGCCAGCCGCTCGTGCCCGAACCCGTAGCCGTTGCCCTTGCAGACCGGGACGAGCCCCGGGAACTGCTCCTGCACGTGCTTGTGGTGCGCCCGCCAGCGCGCGGTGTCGACGTAGAGCGTGAGCGCCATGGCCGGACCTGGAACCTTTCTCGTGGCTGCGGTGTATCAGAGGTGTGGAAGCTATCGAAGCAAACGTCCGGGGCTCAGCGGCGCGACATGTAGATGTCGAGCGCCTTGTGGAGCAGCTTGTTCAGCGGGAAGTCCCACTCGCCGAGGTATTCGGCGGCCTGCCCGCCCGTGCCGACCTTGAACTGGATCAGGCCGAAGAGGTGGTCGGTCTCGTCCAGCGAGTCGGAGATGCCGCGCAGGTCGTAGACGGTGGCACCGAGCGCGTAGGCGTCGCGCAGCATCCGCCACTGCATCGCGTTCGAGGGCCGGACCTCACGGCCGATGTTGTCGGAGGCACCGTAGGAGTACCAGACGTGCCCGCCGACGATCAGCATCGTCGCTGCCGACAGGTTCACGCCGTTGTGACGGGCGAAGTACAGCCGCATGCGGTTGGGGTCCTCGGTGTTGAGGGCCGTCCACATGCGCTGGAAGTACGACAGCGGGCGCGGCCGGAAGTGGTCGCGCACGGCCGTGATCTCGTACAGCCGCTGCCACTCCTCGAGGTCGTGGTAACCGCCCTGGACGACCTCGACACCCGCCTTCTCGGCCTTCTTGATGTTGCGGCGCCACAGCTGGTTGAAGTTCTTGTGCACCTCTTCCAGGGAGCGGTTCGCCAGCGGCACCTGGAAGACATAACGAGGCTGTACGTCGCCGAAGCCGGCGCCCCCGTCCTCACCCTGCTGCCAGCCCATGCGGCGCAACTTGTCGGCGACCTCGAAGGCGCGTGGCTCGATGAAGTCGGCCTCGATGTCACGCAGGCGCTTGACGTCGGGGTTCTGGATGCCCTGCTTGATGGACGAGGCCTCCCAGCGCCGGATGATCACCGGCGGGCCCATCTTCACGGAAAAGGCGCCCTGCTGCTTGAGGTGTGCCAGCATCGGCTGAATCCAGTCGTCGAGATTCGGCGCGAACCAGTTGATGACCGGACCCTCGGGGAGATAGGCGAGGTAGCGCTTGATCTTGGGAAGCTGGCGATAGAGAACCAGGCCCGCACCGACCAGCTCGCCGGTCCGCTCGTCGAACCAGCCGAGGTTCTCCGAGCGCCATTCCGCTTTGACGTCCGCCCAGGCCGGGACCTGCATGTGACTCGCCGACGGCAGGCTCTGGATATAGGCCAGATGCTGCTCGCGACTGATGGTCCTCAGGGTCAGGCTCATTCGGGGCGCTCCTCGGGCTGGTGTGTCCCCATGGGTACAGGGGCTCCGGCTCTCGCGCCGAAGCCTACTGCGCCCTGCGAGCGCCCCGACTGGGCACACGGGACTTCGCCCCGGCCTGTTGCGGCCGGGGCGGTGATCAGCGTGCCCCGAGGGGCTCTGTGCGGTGTCGGCCGGTCAGAAGAGGCCGCCGAAGAGGCCACCATGGGCCATGCCCAGGAAGAAGCCGATGGCCGAGGCGCCGAGGCCCAGGAGCAGTCCGAAGCGTTCGCGGGTCGTTTCCGAGATCCACTGGCCGTACGCGCCGGTGATGATCCCCACCAGACCGGTCCACGAGCTCAGCAGATGCAGGCTGTGGAACATCGCCGTGATGAAGGAGACCGCTCCGAGTACCAGGGTCACCGCGAGCAGGGCGTCCTGGACGGGGTGGGGCCTGTCGTCCGTGGCGAAAAGGGATCCGGCGGTGTTGGGTCGCAATGCCTGTGCCATGGGGCACCTCCTGCGGAAGGCGGCGCATCGTAGCGCCATACACACCCGATGTGTACAGATTGACGGTCCTCACGGCCGGATTTCAACCGGAAGCCGGTGTGCGGGTACTCTGTACCCTCTGCACCGGTGTCTGCCCAGGCCGCGGCCGGGAAGCCCGATAGGGCCCCCGATTGTCAGTGGCGGCCGATACCGTTGCGTACGCATCACAACCCTCCTGCCACGGAACGACCGTGGCCGCTGAGTCCAAAGGAGGTGGGTTCCACATGCGTCACTACGAGGTGATGGTCATCCTCGACCCCGATCTCGAGGAGCGCTCTGTCTCCCCGCTGATCGAGAACTTCCTTTCTGTCGTCCGTGACGGTGGCGGAAAGGTCGAGAAGGTCGACACCTGGGGCCGTCGTCGTCTCGCGTACGAGATCAAGAAGAAGCCCGAGGGTATCTACTCGGTCATCGACCTGCAGGCCGACCCTGCGGTCGTCAAGGAGCTCGACCGCCAGATGAACCTGAACGAGTCGGTCCTCCGGACCAAGGTCCTCCGTCCCGAGACCCACTGAGCTCTTCCGCTCAGCTGATCTCGGGATTCGAGTAGCAGCACAAGCAGCCAGCAGCACACCCGCCGAGAGGTTCCCCCATGGCAGGCGAGACCGTCATCACGGTCGTCGGCAATCTTGTCGATGACCCCGAGCTGCGCTTCACCCCGTCCGGTGCGGCGGTCGCGAAGTTCCGTGTCGCGTCCACCCCCCGCACCTTCGACCGCCAGACGAATGAGTGGAAGGACGGCGAAAGCCTCTTCCTGACCTGCTCGGTCTGGCGTCAGGCGGCGGAGAACGTCGCCGAGTCGCTCCAGCGAGGCATGCGCGTTGTGGTGCAGGGCCGGCTGAAGCAGCGGTCCTACGAGGACCGTGAGGGTGTCAAGCGCACGGTCTTCGAGCTGGACGTCGAGGAAGTCGGCCCCAGCCTGCGCAACGCCACGGCCAAGGTCACCAAGACCACCGGTCGCGGTGGCCAGGGCGGTTACGGCGGCGGTGGCGGCCAGCAAGGCGGCGGCTGGGGCGGTGGCCCCGGCGGCGGCCAGCAGGGCGGCGGCGCTCCTGCCGAAGACCCGTGGGCGACCGGCGCTCCCGCCGGTGGCCAGCAGGGCGGCGGCTGGGGCGGTGGCTCCGGCGGCAGCGGCGGCAGCGGCGGCAGCGGCGGCGGCTACTCGGACGAGCCCCCCTTCTGAGCCGTACGGCTTCAAGGGCGGGTCGTACCCAAACTTCTTGATCACACAGGAGAAACACCATGGCGAAGCCGCCTGTGCGCAAGCCGAAGAAGAAGGTCTGCGCTTTCTGCAAGGACAAGGTCACGTACGTGGACTACAAGGACACGAACATGCTGCGGAAGTTCATTTCCGACCGCGGCAAGATCCGTGCCCGCCGCGTGACCGGCAACTGCACGCAGCACCAGCGTGATGTCGCCACGGCCGTCAAGAACAGCCGTGAGATGGCGCTGCTGCCCTACACCTCCACTGCGCGCTAAGGGAAGGGTGACCAACACATGAAGATCATCCTCACCCACGAGGTCTCCGGCCTCGGCGCCGCGGGCGACGTCGTTGACGTCAAGGACGGTTACGCTCGCAACTACCTCATCCCGCGGAAGTTCGCTATCCGCTGGACCAAGGGTGGCGAGAAGGACGTCGAGCAGATCCGTCGTGCTCGCAAGATCCACGAGATCCAGACCATTGAGCAGGCCAACCAGGTCAAGGCCCAGCTCGAGGGTGTGAAGGTCCGTCTGGCCGTCCGCTCCGGCGAGGCCGGCCGTCTCTTCGGTTCCGTCACCCCGGCCGACATCGCCTCGGCGATCAAGGCTGCCGGCGGCCCCGAGGTCGACAAGCGTCGTATCGAGCTCGGCTCTCCGATCAAGACGCTGGGCGCCCACGAGACGTCCGTGCGCCTGCACCCCGAGGTGGCCGCCAAGGTCAACGTCGAGGTCATCGCTGCGTAAGCGCTGCGCTCGCTGAAGCAGTCAGTGGGGCCGCATCCTCTGGGGTGCGGCCCCACTGGTGTGTCCGGGGGCATGGCGGCGTGTTTCACGTGAAACACCGTCAAACGCTGCTGTGTTTCACGTGAAACCGAGCAGAACGGGCGCGTCTCCTCGCGACTCGCTCAGCGCGTGGCGCCCGTGACGAGCCAGCGTCCCGAGCGGGTGCGGATCCACAGCGTGAGCATCCGAATCGTCATCATCAGCGTCATGGCGATCCAGAGCGCGGTGAGCCCGCCGCCGAGGGTGGGGACGATGAGCGCCACGGGCGTGAAGGCGGCCAGGGTGAGGAGCATTGCCCAGGCGAGGTAAGGCCCGTCGCCAGCGCCCATGAGGACGCCGTCCAAGACGAAAACCACGCCGCAGAGCGGCTGGGAGAGCGCCACCACCAGCAGGGCGGGGAGTGCGGCGTCCTTCACGGCGGAGTCGCTCGTGAACAGGGGGAGGAAGGCCGGGCGGCTCACCACGACCAGGACGCCGAGTGCGAGGCCGGCCACGATGCCCCACTGCACCATGCGGCGGCAGACGTCGCGGGCTCCCTGGGCATCATTGGCACCGAGATAGCGTCCGATGATGGCTTGTCCGGCGATCGCGATGGCATCGAGCGCGAAGGCAAGCAGGCTCCACAGGGACAGGATGATCTGGTGCGCAGCGATATCGGCGTCACCGAGGCGAGCCGCGACGGCCGTGGCGATCATCAGGATCGCCCGCAGTGAGAGAGTGCGGACCAGCAGCGGTACGCCGGCCTGTGCGGAGGCCTTGATCCCGGCGGCGTCGGGACGCAGCGAGGCGCCGTGCCTTCGGGCCCCGCGGACGACAACCACGAGATAGACAGCGGCCATGCCCCACTGAGCGATCACGGTGCCCCAGGCGGAGCCCGCGATGCCAAGGTCGGCGCCGTAGACGAGGCCCACGTTGAGAACGGCGTTGGCGACGAAGCCCGCGACGGCGACATAGAGCGGTGTCCTGGTGTCCTGCAGGCCACGCAGGACACCGGTCGCGGCGAGTACGACAAGCATCGCGGGTATGCCGAGGGCCGAGATCCGCAGATAGGTGGTCGCGTACGGGGCCGCCGTGTCGGAGGCGCCGAAAAGTTCCACGAGGAACGGGGCCACGGGCAGGACGATGGCGATGACACCGGCGCCGAGCAGCAATGCCAGCCAGATGCCGTCCATGCCCTGGCGGATGGCTGCAGGGAGTTCGCCTGCACCCACACGCCGGGCCACGGCCGCCGTAGTGGCGTATGCGAGGAAGACGAAGATGCTGACCGCGGTGGTGAGAAGGGCGGAGGCGACGCCGAGTCCGGCGAGCTGCGCCGTACCGAGGTGGCCGACGATAGCGCTGTCGGCGAGTACGAAGAGGGGCTCGGCGACCAGTGCGCCGAAGGCGGGGACGGCCAGCGAGATGATCTCTCGATCGTGCCGACGTCGGACGGCCTTGGGGGGCGCGGGAGCCTGTGTCATGAGCACCAATCTAATCGTCCACAGGTAAGAGATGCAAAGCAATAGAGCCCCTTACTTTCCGTCTCGCGGTGTGCGCTGTCGTACACAGTTCGAAGCGATCTTGGGCCGACTGGGAAAGTTTTTCTTCTGCACAGCCGGTGGATGGGAAAGGTGCAGGTCAAAGTAGGTCCTTGGCGTCGACTGGGAGCTTGTTCACAGGGCTGTCCACCGCATCGTGCACAGGTTTCGGGGAGTTCTCCACAGCATCGGGGCCGTCGTCCACATGGCCTGTGGATAACCAGATTGGCTGCCGGTGTCCGGGGGCCTAACGTGGTCCGGCGCTCACTCCGTCCGCCGGCTGGAAAATCGGCACAAAACAGACACGGGCAGAACCGGAGTTGGGCCTCTCATTTGTCAGTGCCATGCCGTAGAAAGAGGGCATGGCGAGGTCCGCTCGGCGGACGGGAGGAGGTGGCTCGGTGAGCATTTCCGAGCCCTTGGACGACCCGTGGGCCGACAGCGGTCCCAGTGATCGTCTGCCCTCCCGCCGCCGCGGCGACGGTGGCCCCGGGCGCGATGAGCAGCATGAGCGGGGCCGGGACAACGGGGCGTGGGACGGCGGAGGTTCGTCCTTCGAAAGGGTCCCGCCGCAGGACCTCAACGCCGAACAGTCCGTCCTGGGCGGCATGCTTCTGTCCAAGGACGCCATCGCCGACGTCGTCGAGATCCTCAAGGGCCATGACTTCTACAAGCCCGCCCACGAGACGATCTACCAGGCGATCCTCGACATCTATGCGAAGGGCGAGCCGGCCGACCCGATCACGATCGCTGCGGAGCTCACCAAGCGCGGCGAGATCAACAAGGTCGGCGGCGCATCGTATCTGCACAGCCTCGTGCAGACGGTGCCGACGGCCGCGAACGCCGAGTACTACGCGGAGATCGTCCACGAGCGTGCCGTGCTGCGCCGTCTCGTCGAGGCCGGCACCCGCATCACTCAGATGGGATATGCGGCCGACGACGACGTCGATGAGATCGTCAACCGTGCTCAGGCCGAGATCTACGCGGTCACGGAGCAGCGCACGAGCGAGGACTATCTGCCGCTCGGCGACATCATGGAGGGTGCGCTCGACGAGATCGAGGCGATCGGCTCACGCACCGGCGAGATGACCGGGGTGCCCACGGGGTTCACCGACTTCGACTCGCTCACCAACGGCCTGCACCCGGGCCAGATGATCGTCATCGCCGCGCGTCCCGCGATGGGCAAGTCGACGCTTGCGCTGGACTTCGCGCGGGCCGCATCGATCAAGCACAACCTGCCCAGCGTCATCTTCTCTCTCGAGATGGGACGCAACGAGATTGCGATGCGCCTGCTGTCCGCCGAAGCCCGCGTCGCGCTGCACCACATGCGATCCGGCACGATGACCGACGAGGACTGGACGCGTCTGGCCCGCCGGATGCCGGATGTCTCCGCGGCCCCCCTCTACATCGACGACTCCCCGAACCTGTCGATGATGGAGATCCGTGCCAAGTGCCGTCGCCTCAAGCAGCGCAACGACCTCAGGCTGGTCGTCATCGACTACCTCCAGCTGATGCAGTCCGGTGGTTCCAAGCGCGCCGAAAGCCGTCAGCAGGAGGTGTCGGACATGTCCCGAAACCTCAAGCTCCTGGCCAAGGAGCTGGAGATTCCCGTCATCGCGCTCTCCCAGCTGAACCGTGGCCCCGAGCAGCGCACCGACAAGAAGCCGATGGTCTCGGACCTGCGTGAGTCCGGCTCCATCGAGCAGGACGCCGACATGGTCATCCTGCTGCACCGCGAGGACGCCTACGAGAAGGAGTCGCCGCGCGCCGGCGAGGCCGACCTGATCGTGGCCAAGCACCGAAACGGTCCGACCGCGACGATCACGGTCGCGTTCCAGGGCCACTACTCGAGGTTCGTGGACATGGCGCAGACCTGATCCGGTGGCCTGTAGGTCTCAGATCCCGTGTCCTTTTCTCACCGGGGATGTCCACCGCGTGTCCAATAGGACATGGAGGTGAGAATCTTGCCCCTTGATATCCCTTCTCGTGTTAATTAGCGCCTGTCTCAGGTGATCTGGCCCGATTCGCTCGTCGTCTCAGGCGGTCTGGTCCGTTGGCGCTACTCATGTCACGCGAGGCCTCGACCCGCGCGGCGATGACACCCCAGGGTCTCGCTGAACAGCACGCGTCACTATGGTGGACCGATGGCGTCGATCAAGCAGTTCCAAGTCACCTTCGACTGCGCAGAACCGGAGCGCGTCGCTCGTTTCTGGTGCGAGGTGTTGGGGTATGTCGTACCGCCGCCGGAGGGGTTTGCCAGTTGGGACGATTTCGATCGCTCTCTGCCGCCTGAGCGTCAGGGTTCAGCGTTCGCCTGCATTGATCCCTCAGGTGCGGGCCCGCGACTGTTCTTCCAGCGCGTTCCCGAAGGCAAGGTCGTCAAGAATCGGCTGCATCTTGACGTGCGGGTCGGCACCGGGCTCGTGGGTGAAGAGCGCCTCGCCACACTCGAGGCCGAGTGCGCACGACTGGTCGCGCTCGGCGCGGTACGCGTGCGACTACTGCGTGCCGATGGCGTCTACGAGTCGTGCATCGTGATGCAGGACATCGAGGGCAACGAGTTCTGTCTCGACTGAGGGGCCGCGAACGTGTCCTCGTTCTGTCCCCATGGGCCAAGACGAAGAACCGCCCCGACCGGTCAGGGCGCTGTGGCGCAGATCGCCGGATCAGGCGCTCGGGACGGGTGAGCCGTCCGGCCGGTTCGACAGATTGCGACAAGTTCGATGAGACGGACCCGGCGGTCTGTGTCTCACTGAATCTGGCGCACCGCAGCCCAGCGGCGACGCTCTGCGCCAGGTCGGATGCGAGAGGACACCCACCCTCACCGAAGCAGCCCGAGACCTCGGCATCCACCAGTCGACCCTGGCGATCCAGATCAACCGCCTCGAAGCGGACCTCGGACAGCCCCTCTTCGAACGAGCCGAACGCGGCACGGCCATGAAACTGACCCGATTCGGGAAACGCGTCGCCTCAGCCGCCCAGAAGATCCCGGCTGAGGAAATGACACGACGGTGAGATGAAACACCCCGGCAAAGCCGTGAGACAACTGGAAACCCCAGGTCACGGCGTCGGGATATGCCACGAGCCGCGAGATCCCACATGGCCGCCGCGGCGGCACGGACGGCCTGACGGAAATGCGCTCGACGTGCGCCGTCCGGCCGGATGGACTGTGGGCATGACGACAATTCAGGAAGAGCTGCTCCCGGGCACACGCCGGGCGCTGCTGCACCGCATCGCCGTGGCCCAGTCCGAAGGGCGTTCTCCGTCGTTGGTCGCAGCGGTCGTGCGAGACGGGCGGACCGTGTGGCACGGTGCGCGGACGTCGGTGGACGGACACGCGCCGGACGAGAACGTGCAGTATCGGATCGGCTCGATCACCAAGACGTTCACCGCGGTGCTCGTGCTGCGTCTGCGCGACGAGGGCCTGCTCGATCTCGGCGACCGGCTGGAGAAGCATGTGCCCGGCACCGGTGCGGGCGAGGCCACCATCGCCGAACTGCTGGCGCACACCAGTGGTCTGGCCGCCGAATCACCCGCCCCGTGGTGGGAGCGCAGCCCGGGGTCGCTGCGTCCGGAGCTGGCCGATGTGCTCGGCGATGATCCTTTCCTGCATCCGATCGGGCGCCGGTTCCACTACTCGAACCCCGGCTACACGCTGTTGGGTGCCCTGGTTGAGCAGCTGCGCGGGGCTTCCTGGGAGGAGGTACTCCGGCGCGAAGTGCTCGAACCCCTGGGCCTCAACCGAACGAGCGCACAGCCGTCGGCCCCGCACGCGGGCGGCTGGGCGGTGCATCCCTGGGCCGATGTGCTGCTGCCGGAGCCTGCAGAGGATCTCGGTCGGATGGCCCCGGCCGGTCAACTCTGGTCCACTACGGGAGACTTGGCCAGATTCGCGGTCTTCCTGGCGCAGGGCGACGATCGGGTGCTGAACGCGGAGACTGTAAGGGAGATGCGGATGCCCGCCGCGCCGGCAGAGGCCGCTGATGTCGCGGATGGGGTCACCTACGGGCTCGGGCTCCAGATCCAGCACCGTGACGGGCGTCAGCTCATCGGCCACTCCGGGTCGCTGCCGGGCTTCCTGGCGAACCTCACCATCAGCGTGGCGGACGACGTCGCGGCGGTGGCGCTGGCCAACTGCACCTCCGGTCCGCTGTTGGCCGCCGTGGGTGCGGACCTCGTGCGTATCGTGGCCGAGGCAGAACCGCGGATTCCCGAACCATGGCGCCCGCTGACGGACGTCGACGCTTCCGTCCTGGAGTTGGCGGGGCAGTGGTACTGGGGGACTTACGCGTTTGCCCTGCGGCTGACCGGCGACGGAGGTGTGTCGCTGGAGCCACTGTCCGGCAACGGCCGCCGTTCGCGCTTCCGGGCCAATGGTGACGGCACCTGGACGGGCCTGGAGGGCTACTACGCCGGAGAACTTCTGCGTGCCGTGCGCCGTCCGGACGGGTCCGTGAGTCATCTGGACCTCGGTTCGTTCGTGTTCACGCGTCAGCCGTACGACGAGAACGCGGAAGTGCCGGGCGGAGTGGACCCGGAGGGGTGGCGGGGGATCAGGTAGCGTCACCGTCCCGCGACATGAGGAGGGCTGCGTTTCACGTGAAACACAGCCCTCGTTCGTTAGAGCGCGAGCTTGAAGCCCACGTGGGACGCCGTGAATCCGAGCCGCTCGTAGAAGCGGTGGGCGTCCGTACGTGAGGAGTCGGAGGTCAGTTGTACCAACTGGCAGTTCTGGTTCCGGGATTCATCGATAGCCCACTGAATGAGCTGGGTGCCCAGCCCGCTGCCGCGCTCATCGGCATGAATCCGTACACCTTCGATGATCGACCTGGTGGCGCCGCGCCGGGACAGCCCGGGAATGATCGTGAGCTGGAGCGTGCCGACCACGC
Source organism: Streptomyces sp. KR55 (assembly GCF_052245645.1). Classification (NCBI taxonomy): domain Bacteria; kingdom Bacillati; phylum Actinomycetota; class Actinomycetes; order Kitasatosporales; family Streptomycetaceae; genus Streptomyces; species Streptomyces sp. KR55. Next base: position 23,703 of record NZ_JBQQCE010000001.1, read on the forward strand.
GGCCCTCGCGAACAGCGACCATCAGATGCTGGTTCGGGTCCGCGCTGAGCCGCTCCAGCGCCGCGAGGTACGGGGCCAGGTCGTCCGGTGACTCGCGCTGGGCGCCCAGTGGGTCGTCCGCGAGCATGCCGACGATTGCGGGGATGTCGTCGGCGACCGCGGCTCGTATCTCAAGATCTCCCATGGCTGCACCCTATGCGGGCACCTTCACCGACTCCACAACCCGGACCAGCGGGGCAAGTTCGGGGTTCTTGGCGGCCTCGTCGAGCGCCTCACGCAGGGCCGCGTCGTTGGTCGGCCGCGCCTCCTCCAGCAGCTTCAGGCCCGCTTCGGTGACGTTGGTGTAGATGCCCCGGCGGTCGGTGGGGCACAGGTAGCGCTCCAGCAGACCGCGGTCCTCGAGCCGGGTGACCAGGCGCGTGGTGGCGCTCTGGCTGAGGACGACCGCGTCCGCGACCTGCTTCATCTGCAGGTGCCCGCCGTCGCCGTCGTGCTGTCGGCTGAGCACGTCGAGCAGGGAGTACTCGCGCACGCTGAGGCCGTGCTGGGCCTGCAGGGCGCGCTCGATGTGCGTCTCGATCCTCCCGTGCAGCAGGGAGAGGGCGCACCAGCCCTGCGCGAGGGCGGTGAGTGCGGGGTCCGTCGCTGTCATTGGGGTCCTCCGTTCCGGAGCGGCTGGAATCAAGGATAGAGCAGGGCCGCAATAGCCCGCGGTTGCATATAGCCAGCGTCTGCAACTATTGTGGACGCACGTTAAGCGCTCCTGCAATCTATGGGAAGGTGTACCCCCCATGCCTCTCGCGCTTCTGGCCCTCGCGATCGGGGCCTTCGGAATCGGCACGACCGAATTCGTGATCATGGGCTTGCTGCCCGAGGTCGCGGCCGACTTCGGGGTCTCCATCCCGACCGCCGGCTTCCTCGTGACCGGCTATGCGCTCGGTGTGATGTTCGGCGCCCCGCTGATGACCGTGCTCGGCACGAAGGTCTCCCGCAAGCGGATGCTGATGGTGTTGATGGGCCTGTTCATCGTCGGCAACGTGCTCTCCGCCATCGCTCCCGTCTTCGGGCTGATGCTCGTCGGCCGTGTGGTCGCCTCCCTCGCCCACGGTGCCTTCTTCGGTATCGGCTCGGTTGTCGCGGCCGAGCTGGTCGCCCCTGACAAGAAGGCCGGAGCCATCGCGATGATGTTCACGGGTCTGACCGTCGCCAATGTCGTGGGCGTCCCACTGGGCACGCTCGTCGGGCAGTCCGTCGGCTGGCGGGTCACCTTCGCCATCGTGGCCGTGCTGGGCGTCGTCGGTCTGGCCGGCATCGCCAAGCTCGTCCCGGAGATGCCCAAGCCCGAGGGCGTGCATCTGCGCCACGAGCTGGCTGCCTTCAAGAACGTCCAGGTCCTGCTCGCCATGGCGATGACCGTCCTCGGCTTCGGTGGAGTCTTCGCGGCCATCACCTACATCGCGCCGATGATGACCCACGTCGCCGGCTTCGCCGACGGCTCCGTCACTTGGCTGCTGGTCCTCTTCGGCCTCGGCATGGTCGGCGGCAACTTCGTCGGCGGCAGGTTCGCCGACCGCGCCCTGATGCCCATGCTGTACGTCTCCCTGGGTGCCCTGGCCGTCGTGCTCGCGCTCTTCACGGTGACGGCACACGACAAGATCCTGTCGGCCGTGACCATCGCGCTGATCGGTGCCCTGGGTTTCGCCACCGTCCCGCCGCTGCAGAAGCGCGTCCTCGACCAGGCGCACGGCGCTCCCACCCTGGCCTCCGCGGTGAACATCGGCGCGTTCAACCTCGGCAACGCCCTCGCCGCCTGGCTCGGCGGCCTCGTCATCGCGGCCGGTCTCGACTACACCGCCCCCAACTGGGTCGGCGCCGTCCTCGCCGCGGCCGCTCTGGTCCTCGCCTTCCTCTCGGCCGCTCTGGAGCGCCGCGAGAGCACCACCCCCAGTGCCGTGGTGGCGTCCGGTGCACCCACCGAGCAGCGGGCCGCCGTCCACCACTGACCCGCCGAACCCCCTCGCCAGTCATACCCGCAAGGAGAAGTCCCGCATGACCACGTCCACCGCCGTCGCGCCCCTGACCATCCAGGACGCCGAGATCCTCGTCACCGCGGCCCATCGCGCCGCCGAGGCCGCCGCAGCGACCGTCAGCGTCACCGTCCTGGACGCCGGCGGCCACCTGCTCGCGTTCCGGCGCGACGACCGGGCCGTGCTGATCTCCGGCGAGACCAGCACCCGCAAGGCGTACACGGCCCTCCAACTGAACGCGCCGACCGCCGACCTCGTCGACGCGGTCAAGCCCGACGGGCCCTTCCACTCCCTGCCCACCGCGCTCGACCGCCCGCTGCTGTTCATCGCGGGCGGCCTGCCGATCCACCGCGACGGGCGGCTGATCGGTGCGATCGGCGTCGGCGGGGGCGCACCGGATCAGGACCACGGCTTCGCCACGGCCGCCGTGGAGGCACTCGCCTGACCTGGCCCCGATCAGGGGGTAACGCCGGTTCCCTGGAGGGACCGGCGTTACCCGTGCCGGAGCATCAGCCGGCAGCCACCGCCAGCGGAGCAAAGCGCCGGCTCCAGTCACCGGGCAGCTCCGCGACCCCGTACGTCATGACCGCGTTGAAGGCGACCGACGCCAGCCCTCGCTCCTTCGCCCATGCCAGCAGCTCCTCGTGCCGTACGTCGATGTCGGTGCGCAGCGGGCGGTCGGTGTGGGCGGCGAGCGAGGCGATCAGCGCCTTCGCCGTCTCGGTGTCCCGGGCGATCAGCGGGCCCACGACATGGGTGTGCATGTTGGGCCAGGCGGCCGCGTACCCGATGATCCGGCCGTCCTCCTCAGCGACGCGGACGTGGTCGGCGAAGGCCGGCAGCCGGGTGATGATGTGCGTGCGATCGGCGCCGAACACCTCCAGGTCGAGGCGAAGGAGCGTGGTGAGGTCCTCGGCGGTCGCAGGTCGGGTGGCCACCGCGAGCTCGGCGCCACCCGGCATGAAGGGGCCGCGCAGCATCTCCGCCCGGCCGGTGACCTTGAAGCCGAGTTCCTCGTAGAGCGGGCGGCCGTTCGAGGTCGCGTGCAGAGTCAGGGGTATGGCGCCCATGATCGAGATCACGTGGCGCATCAGTCGCCGTCCGACACCCTGGCGGGCGTGCCGCTCGGCAACCAGGACCATGCCGACGGCTCCCAGCTCAGGGCGTTCCGGTGACCCGTATTCGGTGACCGTGCATGCGGCGACGAGCCCTCCGTCGGGGTCGTCGATGCCGTATCCCTTCCCGGCGGTGAGGAGGAAGCCCCACTTGTGTTCCTCCCGCGGCCACCCCCGGTCCTCGGACAAGTCGGCGCAGGCGGTGAGGTCGCGGAGCGTCAGACGGCGGATCGGCAGAGCGGCGAGGGCAGGAGTAGGCACGCAGGTCAGGCTGGCCGACCGGTGCCCTCGACGTCCACTGGTTTCGGGAGAGACGTAAGCGCTTTTGGCCATGGTCGTGGCGAACAGCGGAGTGGGTGGACAAGCGCGGGGTGTTTCACGTGAAACATCGGAGAACGGCGGGCATCCATCTGGCTCAGTAAGCGGCGCGAAGGCTCGTCCCGCTAGCCTCGCATGCCATGGCGAGACTTCATCTCTTCGATCTCGACGGCACGTTGCTGCACGGCAGCTCCGCGCCCGTGGAGATCTCGCGGCAACTCGGGCTGGAGTCCGAGACCGTGGCGCTCGACCAGGAGATCGCAGCCGGGCTGATCGGCCCACCGGAATATGCGCAGCGGGTACACGCGCTTTGGGTGGATCTCACGGAGGCGCACGTGGCCGCAGCCTTCGACGGCGCGCCCTGGCTGGGGCGAATTCGTGACGTATGGGCGGAGATCAGGCGCGCGGGCGACTACTGCGCTGTCGTGTCACTGTCTCCATCGTTCTTCGTGGAGCGGCTCACGGCGTGGGGTGCGCATGCGGCACACGGATCCCACTTCCCTGCGGTGCCGTTCACGGAGCCATTGGACCCCGCCGGGGTCCTCAGTGCCGCGGCCAAGGTTCTCATCGCCAACCGGCTGTGCCAAGAGTTCGGAGTGACGCGTGCGGACTGCGTCGCGTACGGGGACTCGTCGTCGGACCGGGATCTCTTCGGCGCCGTTCCGGTATCCGTCGCGGTCAACGCGGACCACCATCTGGCGGCTCTCGCAACCCACTCCTATACGGGGAGGGATCTGTGGGATGCCTATGAATTGGTCCGCACCGCCCGGTAATTGAGGGAACTGCTGGTTCGCCCCTTGGTCAAAAGAGTGGTGGGTCAAGGGGGGACTTGTGTGGGGCGCGGGGGCCGGTATGGTCGACTCCGGTTGCCGTCCGGGATGTGGTGCGCCCTTCCCGTGCGGGCGGAAAGAGGGGCAAGGGAGCCTAACGGGACGGAGAGATCAACGACCCGCATTCTGGGTTAAGCGGCTGAGGTCTCCGCGCGAAGTGGGATGCTGCGGGGAGAGCGCTGCGGCCAATGTCACACTCTCGCCCTACTTGTCCGTACGAAGTGGGAACACGAGTTGAATATGGCCGCGTTGACCGCGACAGCGAACGGGGAAAAGCAGCCGGCTACGGGGGAAGCAGGCATCTTCCGACCGAGGAAGTGCGCAGACCGACCGAAAGATGTTCGAGGCGAGGCACACCATGGACGCTCCGACCACCACGTCGGCCGACAACGGCACTTCAGACGGCGGGGGCGGCTGGTTCACGCCGCGCAAGAAGCCGATGCCGACCCCGGGCAGCGAGCGGGAGACGGCAGATGGTCGGCGCCTGGCCGCGATGCGCCCGGTGGGCAGGACAACCACCGGGACTGATCACGAGGCGCCGCCGGACGAGGTCGCACGGGGTGCCACACCGCAGGTGACGGAGCCGCACACGCCAGCGCAGGCCACGGGCTCGCCGGCCTCGGCCGCCCACCCCGAGCCGCGCGGCTACGGAGCTCCTGGCCCCCAGCAGGCCGCAGCCGACGCCGGGACGGATCGTGAGCGAATAACGGCACCCGCGATATCCACGCCTGCACCCGCCCCGGCCCGCACCGAGGCGCGGCCCGCCGACAGCCTGGCCGCCGCCCCCGACGCACCGCCCGCTGCTCAACGCGTCCCCCTCCCCACCGAGGTACCGCCCGCGCAGCCCGCCCCCACCCCCACCGCACCACCACCCCCCGCTCACCGCGTGCCCGCGCAACGCACCGCCGCCGCCGAACACACGGAGCCGTCTCTTTTCGCTGCCGGCACGGCGCCCGCAGTCGGCCTCGCCTCCAACGCCGATCCGTCCGCCCCGCACGCCGAGCCACCCGCCCCGCACGCTGATCAGCCCACCGCCCGCGAGGACGCCTCCCCGGACGCCGTCCTCATCCGCCGGACCATGACCACCGTGGCCCCCGTGGCCGACAAGGTCACCTCGTACTTCTACGCGCTGCTCTTCGTCCGCCACCCCGATCTGCGGCCCCTCTTCCCCGCCGCCATGGACGCCCAGCGGGACCGCCTGCTCAAGGCGCTGCTCACTGCCGCCGAGCACATCGACAATGCCGACGTCCTGGTCCCGTATCTGCAGAACCTGGGCCGCGGCCACCGCAAGTACGGTACGCGCCCTGAGCACTATCCGGCCGTCGGCGAGTGTCTGATCGGCGCGCTGAGCCGGTACGCGGAGTCGGTCTGGGACGGGGAGACCGAGGCGGCGTGGGTGCGTGCGTACACGACCATCTCGCAGGTCATGATCGACGCCGCGGCTGCGGACGAGCTGCGCGCCCCGGCCTGGTGGTACGCCGAGGTTGTCTCGCACGACCTGAGGACCCCGGACGTCGCGGTCATCACGGTCCGCCCCGACCAGCCATATCCCTTTCTCGCCGGGCAGTACACGAGCCTGGAGACGCCGTGGTGGCCGCGCATATGGCGGCACTACTCCTTCGCGTCGGCGCCCCGCTCCGACGGACTGCTCAGCTTCCATGTGAAGGCGGTCCCCGCGGGCTGGGTCTCCAACGCCCTGGTGCACCGTGCCCGCCCCGGTGACGTCGTCCGCCTCGGCCCGCCGGCCGGTTCGATGACCGTGGACCACTCCACCGACAGCGGACTGCTCTGTCTGGGCGGTGGCACGGGCATAGCGCCCATCAAGGCGCTGGTCGAGGACGTCGCCGAGCACGGCGAGCGGCGCCCCGTCGAGGTTTTCTACGGAGCCCGCACCGACCACGACCTGTACGACATCGACACGATGCTCAGGCTCCAGCAGACACACCCCTGGCTCTCGGTCCGCGCGATCATCGACCAGCAGGCACATCTCCAGCTCCCCGATGCCATAAGGGAGTACGGCCCCTGGAACGAGTACGACGCCTACCTCTCGGGCCCGCCCGGAATGATCCGCAGCGGCGTGGACGCCCTGCGGGACGCCGGCGTTCCCTCGGAGCGCATACGCCACGACTCGGTGGAGGAACTCGTCGCCGCCGGGAGCTGACCCGGCGCCGGCCACCGGCCGGGTCAGCCCAGATCGGGAGCGTGCATGGCCCGGACGCCCTCGATGTTCCCGTCGAGGTAGTGCCGCAGCGACAGAGGTACGAGATGGACGGAGGCGATCCCGACACGGGTGAACGGCACCCGTACGATCTCGTATTCGCCCGCGGGCTCGTCCACCTCGGGACCGTGCCGCAGGGACGGATCCATGGACTCGAGTCGGCAGACGAAGAAGTGCTGCACCTTCACACCGGTCGCGCCGCCGTCCTCGCCGATGTGCTCGACGGTGTCCACAAAGCACGGCACAACATCGGTGATCTTGGCGCCCAGCTCCTCGTACACCTCGCGATGCAGAGCATGGACGACGGTGGGGTCTCCTGGTTCGACACCGCCACCGGGAGTGACCCAGTAGGGATCCACGCCGGGCTTGGTGCGCTTGATCAGGATCAGGTCGTCGCCGTCCAGGAGAACGGCGCGGGCGGTGCGCTTGACCACGGGTCGGACGGTCATGGGAGAAATGTGGCCCGGCTGGTTCCACGTGAAACATCGCGAAACGTCATCGGTCGAGCCCAGCGCGTGAGGTCCCCCGGTTGCCCGGCTCAGCACCATTCGGCGGCCGCGCGCTGCAGCCACTCATGGGCCCGTGCGATGTGCGGCATGGCCAGTGTGCCGGTGCGCACGACCAGGAAGTACGTCCGCAGCGGCGGCACGGCCGGATCATGCAGAGCGACGGCGTCACCACGCTCCAGGGCGGTCGCGCAGAGATAGCGGGGCAGGACCGCCAGTCCGGCGCCGGCGGCCGTGCAGGCGAGGACGGCGCGGAGGTCCGGGACGATGACGGTACCGGAGGCGGCGGGGCGGGAGTCGAAGACAGAGGCCCAGTAGCGGGAGACGAAGGGCAGCGACTCGTGCACCTCGACGACAGGCAGGTTCTCCAGGGCGGACGCGCCCTTTTCTCGCAGAGCTCCGGTCCCGATCTGCTCGGCCCAGTGCGGGGCGGCGACCAGGACGTGCTCCTCGTCGCACAGCGGAGTCGCCGTGAGCAGTCCGCCGCGCGGCTGGGCCGTGCAGATGGCCAGATCGTGATGGCCGGCGGCCAGCCCTTCCAGGGTCTCCTCGGCGTTGCCGAAGGACGCGCGTAGCGCGAAGCCCTGTCCGTCCTCGCCGGTCAGTTCCACGAGCGCGGGCAGTGCCCGCTCGGCGGTGAACTCAGGGGGCCCTGCCAGATGCAGGGTGCGTAACGAGGACTCGTCGTCGAGTCCGCTCTCGGCTATCTCCACCAAGGCGTCCAGATGCGGAGCGGCCTTGTGTGCGAGCTCGTCGCCGATGGTCGTCGGCGTCACTCCCCGGGCCTGCCGCAGGAACAGAGGGCGGCCCAGCTGTCGTTCCAGCGTGCGGATCTGCGAGGTGACAGCCGGCTGAGAGAGGCCCAGCAGGGCGGCGGCGCGAGTGAAGGAACCGGCCCGGTGCACGGTGACGAACGTGCGCAGCAAGGCCAGATCCATGGAACGCCCTCCCCTTCCCTGCCTGTCTCCCGCCCCCGGGCAGGGCCCAACTATAAATAAGTCGATAGGTCTCTGTCGCTACTGTGATTGGACACTGACACAGAGTCAACTAGCCTTGTTCGCGCGGTTCTTCGCGCGCAGAACCGAGGACGGTCCGAGCCACGAGGGGGGAGGCTCGGACCGTCCGTTCTACGTAGCCGGGCACCCACCGGGCGTCCGGAAAGCGGTTACTTCGCCGACTCGTCCAGCGCGGCCAGCACGTCCGCCACCAGATCCCCGCGATCCTCGGCACCGACCGACAGCCGAATGAAGCCCTCCGCAACAGCGTCCCCTCCCCAGCGCCCGCGCCGCTCGGCCGTGGAGCGCACCCCGCCGAAGCTCGTCGCGTCGTCCACGAGCCGTAGCGCGTCGAGAAAACGGTCCGCACGCGCGCGCGTGGGCAGGCTGAAGGAAACCACGCACCCATAGCGGTGCATCTGCTGCGAGGCAATCTTGTACGAGGGGTCGCTCATCAGTCCCGGGTAGCGCACTCCGAGATCCTCGGGCCAGTCGCGCAGCGCCTCGGCGACCGCGAGGGCGCTCGCGGTCTGCCGGTCCACGCGCAGCTGGAGCGTGGCGATCGAACGGTGCGCGAGCCAGGCCTCCATGGGCCCAGGAATCGCACCGACGATCTTGCGCCAGCGGCGTACGGCAGCCATTGCCGCAGGGTCGCGGCCGGTGACGTAGCCCAGGAGGATGTCGCCGTGCCCGGTGAGCTGCTTGGTTCCGCTGGCCACGGAGAAGTCGGCGCCGAGCTCCAGCGGGCGCTGTCCGAGCGGCGTCGCGAGCGTGTTGTCGACCGCGACAAGGGCGCCACGCGCGTGTGCAGCCTCTGCGAGCCGCCGGACGTCGCACACGTCCAGCCCGGGGTTCGACGGGGTCTCGATCCACAGGAGCTTCGCGCCGTCGAGGACGTCCAGCTGGGCGTCGCCTGCGGTCGGGGCGGTGCGCACCTCGATGCCGTACGCCTCCAGCTGGGCGCGCACCAAGGGCAGTACCTGGTAGCCGTCGCTGGGCAGGACGACCGCGTCCCCGGCGCGCAGCTGGGAGAAGACCACCGACGAGATGGCGGCCATGCCGGACGCGAACACCAGTGTCTCCACGTCGTCCTGCCCGGGTGCCTCCAGCTCGCCGATCGCGCGCTCCAGGTGGGTCCAGGTCGGGTTCTCGTCGCGGCCGTAGGTGTACGGGCCGGTGGGGTCGCCCGGCAGGTGGTAGTGGGCGGCGAACACCGGACCGGGCAGCGTCGGCTCGTGCTTCACCGGCTCGGGTAGACCGGCCCGCACCGCGCGCGTGCCGTCACCGACACCGTTGCTCCCACCCGTACCACTCATGCTGCCCGTCCTTCCACGTGCTCACGTACCGCGGCGAGCAGTCCTTCGCTCGCCGCCTCCACCATCTCAAGGCACTCCTCGAAGCCGTCCATGCCCCCGTAGTAGGGGTCGGGGACGTCGAGGTCGTCACCCGCGGCATCGGAAGGGGCGTGCGATGCCCTCGCTGAGGGATCGTGGCCGGGCGACGGGCGGGTGTACGAGCGCAGCAGGCGCACCTTCGCCGCGTCCTGATCGGTCGGCGCCAGGCGGCGCAGCACCTTGAGGTGGCCCGAGTCGAGCGCGATGACCAGATCGAGTCGGGAGAACCACGACGGCTGGAACTGCCGTGCGGTGTGCTCACCGTCGTAGCCGTGCTCCTGGAGCACGGCCACGGTGCGCGGATCGGCCGGATCGCCCTCGTGCCAGCCGCCCGTGCCGGCGCTGTCGACCTCGACCAGGCCGTCCAGCCCGGCCGCCGCCACGCGCGCGCGGAAGACGGACTCGGCCATCGGGGAGCGGCAGATGTTGCCGGTGCAGACGAAGCAGACGCGGTACGTCATCGGCGCTCAGTCCCCGTCGGGCAGGACGACGTTGAGCGCCCAGGAGACGATCGAGATGATCAGGCCGCCCAGGACGGCCGTCCAGAAGCCCTCGACGTGGAAACTCAGGTCGAGCTTGTCGGCCAGCCACGAGGTCAGCAGCAGCATCAGCGCGTTCACCACCAGGGTGAACAGGCCGAGCGTCAGGATGAGCAGCGGAAGGCTCAGAAGCTTCACGATCGGCTTGACCAGGAAGTTCACCAGGCCGAAGATCAGCGCGACGAGGATCAGCGTGCCGACTTTCTTGCCGGTGCTGTCACCCGTCAGGGTGATCTTGTCGAGCAGCCATACGGCGACCGCCAGGGCGCCCGCGTTGGCGATCGTCTTGACTACGAAATTCTTCATGTGTCTGATCGTGGCAGACGAGATCGGTTACGAGTACGGGCGCGAGGCGACGAGTGGCGATGAAGGCATTCCGGCTGGACGAACTGGAGGCGGAACGCGCCGCCAACGAAGGGGCCTACCTGCAGTTTCTGCGAGAGCGGAACATGTCGGTCGGGCTGTACGCGCTCAATGCGGGCGAGCATGATCCACAGAAACCCCACAACCAGGACGAGGTCTACTTCATCGTGAGCGGACGCGCTTCGATCACCGTCGGCCTGGAGACCACCGACGTGGCCCGCGGGAGCGTGGTGTACGTGCCCGCTGGAGTGGCCCACAAGTTCCACCACATCAGCGAGGACCTGCGGGTGCTCGTGGTGTTCTCTCCGCCCGAGAGCTGATGCGCCGGCTCGGGGTTCCCTAGGGGATCGGTCAGGGGAGGACAAGGGCTGCCAGGCCCCCGCCGGGCCCCTGCCGGCCCTAGCCTTGGGGCAGGACATCACAGGATCCGGCAGGACCGGCGGGCTCAGCGGAGCCGGTGCGGCTGACGGGTGGAGAGAGAAGGACAAGGGCGATGCGAGAGATCTTCACGGGTCTGCCGTGGTGGGTGAAGTGGATCGCGGTGCCGGTCATCGCCCTGGTCGTGTTCGGTGGCCTGATAGCCAGCGTCGTGGGCTTCGTGATCGGACTGCTGTTCAAGGTACTGGTCTTCGTGGCGCTGGTCGGTGGACTCATCTACGTCGTACGGAAGTTCACGACGAGCTCCACCTCTCGCAGCGACTGGTGACAGGAGTGGGTGACGGGAACCGGTAACAGGAATCACCGGTTCCCTCGGGCGAGGGAAGTTTCCGTACGGAGCGTCTGCAAGCGGTGGCAGACGGTTAGAGTCCGGAACTCGACGCGGGGACGACGACCCCGCGAGCGGCGTACACCTCCGTACACCCCCAGCCGTGTTCCCCGCACGGCCCGCCCTCTCGCGCTTCGGGAGTGACCCTTGGCCACGGTTGACACCGCACCCGCACAATCCCCCGCACACCCCACACCAGCTCGGACCCCCCTCCCGGCCTCGGCGCTCCGCGTCAGGCCCCCCGAACAACCCGCACCGCCCCGGACCAGGCCCGAGCGATCACGCCAGATCTCGGACTCCCCGACGAACTCCCCTCCACCAGCGCGCCCGGCATGCGCGGCGCGCCGACCGGCGAGTGGCCCGGCCTCCCCGTCGACTCCTCCCGCTCCCCAGCAGTCCGCGACCCTCATCGGATCCGTGCAGCGCGCGATGCGCCTGCTGGAATGCGTCGCCGAGCACGAGCACGGCGCACCCGCCAAGCAACTGGCCCGCGAGACCGGCCTGGCCCTGCCCACGACGTACCACCTGCTGCGCACCCTGGTGCACGAGGGCTATCTACGCCGCGACAAAGGGCTGTTCTTCCTCGGCGAGGCGGCTGAGCGGCTGAGCAGCAGCGGGGCGCAGGAGAAACGTCGCAGCACGATCGCCGAGGCACTCGCACACTGGCGGGATCTGATCGGCGTCCCCGTGTACTACGCGATCTACCGCAACGGCGAGATCGAGGTGGTGTGTGTCTCCGACACACCCGGCAACCCGGCGGTCGAGGAATGGGCCGACTTCCGTGAGACCGGGCATGCGCACGCCATCGGCCAGTGCCTGCTGTCCCAGCTGGACGAGGACGCCCGCCGCGCCCACCTCGACCGCTACCCCGTGCAGTCCATCACCCGGTACACGGTCCGTGACAGCCATACGTTGCTGCAACGCCTCGACCAGATGGGCCGGATGCAACCGGTCATCGAGCGCCAGGAGTACGCGCTGGGCACCGTCTGCGCGGCGATTCCGATCACGCTGGGCACCACGGCCGGGACGATGGCCATTTCCCTGCCCTGTCACCAGGCCGACCGACTGCTGCCCGCGGCACGGCAGCTGCAGAGCGAGATCGGACGCCTTCTGGGGTCGCTCGCGCTCTCTATCAGTATCTGAAAACTTACTCCTTGTGATCTGGTGTGTACGTTCAGCAAGATGCCACCAGTGTCCGAAGTTCGTTCCCGGCCAGTCGACGGCAAATGACGGGGTAGGCGATGCGCGAGTCCGTACAGGCAGAGGTCATGATGAGCTTTCTCGTGTCCGAGGAGCTCTCCTTCCGCATTCCGGTGGAGCTGCGCTACGAGACGTGCGATCCCTACGCCGTGCGGCTGACCTTCCATTTGCCGGGAGACGCTCCGGTGACCTGGGCATTCGGCCGGGAGCTGCTGATCGACGGGGTGGGCCGGCCGTGCGGGGAGGGCGATGTCCGCGTCTCGCCGGTCGCACCCGAGTCGCTGGGCGACGTCCTGATCCGGCTTCAGGTCGGCAGCGACCAGGCGCTGTTCCGATCGTCGACCGCGCCGTTGGTCGCCTTCCTCGACCGTACGGACAAGCTGGTGCCGCTGGGTCAGGAAGGCGCGCTCGCCGACTTCGACGCCCATCTCGACGAGGCCTTGGACCGCATCCTGGCCGAGGAGCAGAGCGCGGGCTGACGCGTGCGCGACGGGGTGGGTGGTGTAACGCTTCGCCTGGGCTCTGTGAGGCCGTGGGTGGCACCGGGGGGCTGGGGAGGTGCGTGTGGAGGTTGCGGCAGGAACGCTTCTTCCTGAGCTCTCCAGGGCCCTTGAGAAGCCTCAGGAGGCGGTCTCCTCAGGAGCGAGCCGGGGCGGCCCTCAGCCGGTGTCTCCTGCTCTCGCGCCTGCCGCGCGGCCGGGTGTCCTGCCTTCACGCCTGCCGCGCGGCTGGGATTCGTGCTTTCACGCCTGCCGCGCGGCGACGTCTCCCGCCATCCGCTTCAGTGCTTGCGCCGCCGCCCCTTCCCGCCACGTGCCGCCGCAGCCGGGCCACCCCCGGCCGCCGCCGGTGTCGCCGACTCCGTCCTGTGCCGGTCGGCGGAGACCACCAGGGCCGCGAGTCCCGTGGTGACCGGGACCGATGCCACCAGACCGATCGACCCCACCAGCGTGCGCACGATCTCCTCGGCGACCAACTCGCTGTTGGCGACCGTCCCCACGCTGCTCTGCGCGATCGAGAAGAGCAGCAGCAGCGGCAGTGCGGCGCCCGCGTAGGCGAGGACGAGCGTGTTGACGACCGAGGCGATGTGGTCGCGGCCGATGCGGATGCCCGCCCGGTACAGCCCGCGCCAGCCCATCGTCGGGTTGGCCTCGTGCAACTCCCAGACCGCCGAGGTCTGCGTGACCGTCACGTCGTCGAGCACACCGAGCGAACCGATGATGATGCCGGCCAGCAGCAGACCGCTCATGTCGATCGACGGATACAGGCCGTGGATCAGACCCGTGTTGTCGTCGGTGTTGCCGGTGAGCGCGGCCCAGTCGATGAACAGCGAACCGAGCACCCCGATCAGCAGCAGCGAGACAAGGGTGCCGAGCACCGCAACGGATGTTCGGGCCGACAGGCCGTGGCACAGGTACAGGGCGACCAGCATGATGGCGCTCGCCCCGACCACCGCGACGACCAGCGGGTTCGAACCCTGGAGGATTGCGGGCAGGATGAAGAAGTTCAGCACCAGAAAACTGATGGCCAGCGAGATCAGCGCCATGAGGCCGCGCATCCGGCCGACAGCCACGACGGCCACCGCGAAGATGCCGGCGAGCAGTGCCATCGGGAGCCTGCGGTTCACGTCGGTGACGGAGTACTGCAGGTCCTCAGGGGCGGAGGGCTCGTAGGCGGCCACGATCTTCTGGCCCTCGTGCAGCTGCCGTGACTGGTCCGGCTGCACGATCTCGGTGAACGTACGGCCTTTGTCCTTGCCGGTGTCGATCCGGATCGTCGCCCTCTTGCAGAGGCCGTTCGCCTGCTGCTGTGCGGAAGAGCCCTCGGCGGTGGAAGTGTCGCCGTTCGGTGTGTCCGCCGAGGCGTTGACCGAGTCGCAGGGCAACTCCTCGATCTTGGTGACCGTGGCCTGCTGGGTCTGCCGGTCGAAGCCGACGCCGGTGCGCTCGTGCGGTGGGGCGCCACCGGGCCAGAGCACCGCGAGGCCGACCACCACGGCAGCGGCGAACGGGATGAGGACCGCCGCGATCACCTTGCGCAGGTGCATGGAGACGGGAGCCGCGGGCCCATGACCGTGACTGTGGGAGTGCCCGTGCCCGGCACCGGATCCGGCTCCTGATCCTTGTCCCGGCCCACCGGATCCGCGCCCCGGTCCGCCACCGGAGCCCTGTGCCGGTCCACCGGAGCCCTGTGCCGGTCCGCTACCGGAGCCTTGTTCGGGCCAGCCTCCAGAGCCGTTCCCCGGTCCTCCGCCAGATCCCTGTCTCGGTCCGCCCCCCGAGTTGTGGCCGCCGCCGGCCCCGGATTGCCGGTCGCCGACCCTGGAACCCGGTCCGCGTCCTTGTCCACCCGCGGCCCCGGACCCGTATCCGCCATGGGCTCCGGATCTGTATCCATCACCGGCTCCGGACCTGTACTCACCACGGGCTCCGGACCAGTGTTCACCACCGGCCCCGGCCCCATATCCGGCACCGAAGTCACCGAAGTCCTGCCCGCCACCAAAACCGTGCCCGCCACCGGCGCCGTGGCCGTCACCACGGCCGTTGTCCGCTCCAGAGCCGGTTCCGGGGTCCATGCCGGGGCCGGTTCCGCGCGGGGGTTCGGGCGGCGGGAACGGGGGCTGCTGATTCGTGGTCACCGACCGATCATCGCAAGAACGACCGGGCCCCTCTGTTCACCGCGCCCGAATTGACGCTAGCGTGGGGGGACCTTTGTACACGCGGGAGCTCGGAGCACCGGGCTGAGAGGGCGCTGACCTCCGTCTTCGCGATGTTTCACGTGGAACATCACTGTGCACGAGTGATGTTTCCCATGAAATGTCGGCAAACGGAAATCGCTGCGTCGACCGCCGAACCTGTTACCGGGTAATGCCGGCGTAGGGAGACGGTCTCATGACCAACAAGGACGCACGCACGCCTGCCTCCACGCAGAACGCGACCAACGACGCGAGCAACGGGGAGGCCGGGAAGTCCATCGGCTGGCACAAGGCGTACGTCGAAGGCTCACGCCCCGATCTGCGCGTGCCGGTCCGTCAGGTGCACCTCACCAACGGGCAGTCGGTGACCTTGTACGACACCTCAGGCCCGTACACCGATCCGCTTGCCGACACCGATGTCCGCCGGGGGCTGCCGCCACTGCGGGAGAGCTGGATCATCGCCCGCGGCGACACCGAGGAGTACGCGGGCCGTCCGGTCCGTCCCGAGGACGACGGGATCAAGCACACCTCGCCGCGCGGCGGCCTGCGCAACCTCGACGCGGTCTTCCCCGGCCGGCCGCGCCAGCCGCGCCGCAGCCGTGGCGGGAAGGCGGTCACGCAGCTGGCGTATGCCCGCCGGGGCGAGATCACGCCCGAGATGGAGTTCGTGGCCCTCCGGGAGAACGTTTCGCCCGAGGTGGTCCGCGAGGAGATCGCGGCGGGCCGGGCGGTCCTCCCCGCGAATGTGAACCACCCGGAGATCGAGCCGATGATCATCGGCAAGCGGTTCCTGGTCAAGGTCAACGCCAACATCGGCAACTCCGCGGTGACGTCCTCCATCGAGGAGGAGGTCGAGAAGATGACCTGGGCTACCCGCTGGGGGGCCGACACGGTCATGGACCTGTCCACCGGCCGCAACATCCACACCACCCGTGAGTGGGTGCTGCGCAACTCCCCTGTCCCCATCGGCACGGTGCCGCTCTACCAGGCCCTCGAAAAGGTCGATGGCAGGGCCGAGGAGCTGACCTGGGAGATCTACAAGGACACGGTCATCGAACAGGCCGAGCAGGGCGTGGACTACATGACGGTGCACGCCGGAGTGCGCCTTCCGTACGTGCCGCTGACAGCGAACCGCAAGACCGGCATCGTCTCGCGCGGCGGCTCGATCATGGCCGCGTGGTGCCTGGCGCACCACAAGGAGTCGTTCCTGTACGAGAACTTCGAGGAACTCTGCGAGATCCTCGCCGCCTACGACGTCACCTACTCGCTGGGCGACGGCCTGCGGCCGGGCTCGATCGCAGACGCCAACGACGAGGCGCAGTTCGCGGAACTCCGAACTCTCGGGGAACTCAACCGAATCGCGAAGCGTTTCAATGTTCAGACCATGATCGAGGGCCCGGGCCATGTCCCGATGCACAAGATCAAGGAGAACATCGACCTTCAGCAGGAGATCTGTGATGAAGCTCCGTTCTATACGCTCGGCCCGCTGACGACGGACGTCGCGCCGGCGTACGACCACATCACCTCCGGCATCGGTGCCGCGATGATCGCCTGGTGGGGCACGGCCATGCTCTGCTATGTCACGCCCAAGGAGCACTTGGGCCTACCCAACCGTGACGACGTCAAGACCGGCGTCATCACCTACAAGATCGCCGCCCACGCAGCTGACCTCGCCAAGGGGCATCCCGGTGCACAGGAATGGGACGACGCGCTGTCCGACGCCCGCTTCGAGTTCCGGTGGGAGGACCAGTTCAACCTCGCCCTCGACCCGGACACGGCACGGGAGTTCCACGACGAGACCCTGCCGGCCGAACCCGCCAAGACGGCTCACTTCTGCTCGATGTGCGGGCCGAAGTTCTGTTCGATGAAGATCTCCCAGGACATCCGCCGCGAACACGGTGGAACGCGGGCGGAGGTCGAGGAGGGGATGGCGCAGAAGTCGAAGGAGTTCGCGGCCGCGGGTAACCGCGTGTATCTGCCGATCGCGGACTGAAGACCGGCGGCCGAGACCTGGTTGCGGTGCCCCGGTCCGCCGGGGCACCGTGGCACCTCGGTCACCCGGTCCTCGGGAAAGCCGCGCCTCGGCTCTCTCGGCTCGGCAGACTGACTTCATGGCAGCGACTTCACTGAGCAAGGGTGCCAACCTTCCCGTCGATGCTCGGGCGGTACGCGTCGAGCTCTCCTGGTCCGAAGGGCCGGGCGTGCCCGACGTCGACGCCTCCGCATTGCTGCTCACCGCGGCCGGACGCGTTCGGGACGACGGTGACTTCGTCTTCTACAACCAGCCGAACCACGCGTCCGATGCTGTGACCCACCGGGGGAAACAGCGTGCCGCCGGGGCCACCTCCGACACGATCGCGGTGGACCTCGGTTCACTGGAGCCGGCCGTCGAACGGATCGTGCTGTGTGCGTCAGCCGACGGCGGGACGTTCGGGCAGGTGCCCGGACTGATGTTGAGGCTGCTCGACGACGGGACCCGGACCGAGCTCGCCCGGTTCGAGATGGAGGCCGGGGCGGAGACCGCGTTCATCGGAGGTGAGCTGTACCTACGGCAGGGGCGGTGGAAGTTCCGTGCGGTCGGGCAGGGGTACGCCTCCGGGCTGGCGGGCCTGGCCACCGATTTCGGCATCACGGTCGACGACGCTCCGTCGGCCGTGCCGGTCCAGCCTGACCAACCGACCCCGGCGACGGCACCTGTTCAAGCCCCGCCGACACCATCCGCCCCGCCGGCCCCACCGACGGTGCCACCCACCGCACCTCCGATGACACCACCACCCACCACACCCCCCGCTCCCCGCCTGACCAAGGGCGAGGAACACCTGCCCGTGGACATGCGTAAGCGGCTGTCCCTGCGCAAGCAGCAGGTGACGGTGAGCCTGACCAAGCACGGGGTCGCCGGAACCACCGCGCGCGTCATCCTGGTTCTCGACGCCTCGGGCTCCATGTCGTCCCTGTACTCCCGCGGCATCGTGAGGGACGTGGTGGAGCGCATGGCCGCTGTCGCCGCACAACTCGACGACGACGGCGAGATGCAGGCCTGGACGTTCGCCTCGAACGCGGCCCGGCTGCCCGATCTCCGGCTCGGGGAGCTGCCCGAGTGGCTGCGGCTGCATGTCCGGGTCGGTGAGCTGAGCCTCTTTGGCCGCAAGAAGGCGAGGAAGGGCCTCGAGGCAGGTCAGGTCGACATGCGGATGATCGGTATCCAGAACGAGGAACAGAAGGTGATCGCCCAGGTTCGTACATACGTCCGGGAGAACCCGGCCGCGGCTCCCACACTCGTGCTCTTCTTCTCCGACGGAGGCGTCTACCGCAACGCCCAGATCGAGCGAGAGCTGCGGGAGGCAGTGGAGGAACCGATCTTCTGGCAGTTCGTGGGTCTGGGGCGGTCCAACTACGGCGTGCTGGAGCGGTTCGACACCCTGCCCGGCCGTCGTGTCGACAACGTGGGCTTCTTCGCGGTCGACGACATCAGCACGGTCCCCGATCAGGAGCTGTACGACCGGCTCCTGTCGGAGTTTCCGAGCTGGATGGCCGCGGCCCGCCAGGCGGGCATCATCCTCTGACCGGATGTCGCCGCCCGACGCGCAGAGCACCACGGTGGGTGGCCCGTGCGGTCGGCATGGCCATGCACAGCCGCACGTACAGCGGGGTTCGGCTTGCGCTCCCCTGGGTGGGGGCGCAAGCCGAGGATTACTCCGGCTGGTGCTCGGGCCCCCCGAACTCCGGGCTCGTGTAGTCCGGGCTCGTGAAGCTCGGGCGCGAGCCCGATTCCGGGCCGTCGCCGGGGCTGGTGAAGCCCGGGCGGTCGTAGCCGAGGTGCGGGATGCGACTGGTCGGCGCCGACGGGGCCGTATGGTGCAGTGCAGCCGGGCCGGGGTCGGCGAGCGCCTCGCGCAGAAACGGCAGGATGCCGTTCTCCAGCAGGGCCTCGTGCCAGGCTTCCCTGGCCTTGGCCACCTCGCCGCTGAGCTCGCCGTACGGACCGGCCTCCAGCGAGGGCCGGTTGCGCAGTGCGGTGAGCAGCAGCCCGACGGCGGCGACCAGGATCGCGACCGCGGTGACGGCGCCGAACACCCACCCGGTGGTGAGCATGGTCTCGGCGAACGCCGGCTCGGGGTCCAGCATCTTCAGGATGTAGCCGACGAGCAGGAAGATCGCCGCGGCCGTTCCGGCCAGGACAGGGGCGAGGACCGCGACGATGGCGACGGCACCCGCGCCGGCGGTTTCGGCGACCTCTCCCATGGTGGTGGCGAGCCCCACCGCGCCCGTGCCGGGCTCCGCGGAGCCGGATTCGCGAGTGGACGACGGGGTGGACGGCGCCGGGCGGCGCAGTTCCTCGCGGACCTTCACGTAGTGCTGGTACTCGGTCGCCGCGGCCGCCGTGATGAATGCGGAGGCGTTGAGCGCCATGGTGCGCAGCTGTTCGGGGTTGAGCCGCTGTCCGACAGCGGCCAGTTCCGGGCGTTGTGGTGCGGAGCGCAGCGCCTCATCGAGGATCCGCTCGTATTCCTGGCGGTCCTCGCTCAACAGGTGCTGCGGAACGCTGTTCATGTGCATCCCCCGATGCTCCGTAGGGCTGGTGGCTCGCACGCTGACGAGCCGTTGGGCAGAAACGGAGGGGAGCCTGCTACGGATAAGCCGATGGTAGAGCGGTGACGGTGCGCCGTGACAGGGGGTTTCCAGAAATTGGGCCCTGGCCTGCGCCGTCGTGCGCCGGTCCGCCGTCGCGGTACGCCTGCCCGGTAAACCCTCAGATATCCAGGGGAAGTTGCTGGACCAGTAGCTTTCCAGCCATGGTCACTCCGCCGTCCATGGCGATGGCGAGGCCGTCGGCGTAGACATGCGGTCCCTCGACCACGGGACCGGAGCTGTCCTCGCCGTCCTCGGAGCCGACCTCGCCCAGCAGATACGGAATGGGGCTGTGGCCGTGAACGATGCGGGTGCCGCCGTACGTATCGAGGAGGGAGCGTACGGCGTCGGCGCCGCCCTCGTCGCGGAAGGAGAAGCGCTTGGTGAACTTGCGGAACAGGTCCCAGACTTCGTCCGCGTCGTTACGGGTGAGGGTCTCACGGACGTTGTCGTTGACTTCCTCGATGGAGTTGCCGTACTCGAGGTAGGCAGTGGTGTCCGAGTGGACGAGTAGATGGCCGTCGACCTCCTCGACGGCGTCGAGGCGGGCCATCCACTGCAGATGGTGGTCCTGGAGGCGGTCCATGTCGGTCTTCTGACCGCCGTTGAGCAGCCAGGCCGCCTGGAAGGTGGCGGTGCCCGCGCCGGAGTTGACGGGGGTGTCGCCGAATCGCTTGGCGCCGAGCAGCAGCAGTTCGTGGTTGCCCATCAGGGCCTTGCAGTAGCCGCCGGCCGCGGCGGCCTCGGCGGACAGCCGCATCACGAGGTCGATGACGCCGATGCCGTCCGGACCGCGGTCGGTGAAGTCGCCGAGGAACCACAGCCGGGCGGTGCCGGCGCACCACTGGCCGGCGGCGTCGATGAGGCCCTTCTCCCGCAGGGCGGCCACCAGCTCCTCGAGGTAGCCGTGGACGTCGCCCACGACGTAGAGGGGGCCGGGGCCGGTGCCGGGCTGCGGGGCCGGCGTGGGAGCGGGCGCGGGGTCGACGGTCACCTGAAGCGTGTCACCCCGACGGATGACGGGCAGATCGCGCTCCGTGGGGGTGTACCCCTCCGGGTGGTCGACCGGCTCCGCGACGGGGCTGATGGCCTCGCCGGGATGCGTGCTGTGGACGTACGGACCGGTCTCGTGCACGTACGCGGGCACCCGGAAGTCGCGCAGCGTCGCCGTCCGCTCCACCTCGGGTCCCTGACCGGCCCCCTGAGTCATCGACCCCTCCACCATCGCGCCGCATCTGCACCGCTTCGGACTGCCTGGTCGCAGCGGCCCGCGGTGTCGTGGGCCCATCATAGGAATGCGGATCGCGCTGTGTGATGACCCAGGGGTAGTGAATCGGAGCAAGACTCCAGTTCACCGCGGCTTTCGCCCCGATTGGGCAGGGCTTTGCCCGCCTGGTGACCGCCCCGCGCCGACCCCCTCCCGGGTGACCGCCCGCTCTACCCGTTGTCGGGCGACCGCGGCGGGCTGACCGTCGTGCGCGGGGAACGCCGCTGCGACGAGGTCCGCACGATCAGCTCGGTCGGTATCACCTGCTCGACCGGACGGTCCGATTCCACGCCCTCGATGGCGTCGATGAGCAGCTGGACCACGGCCGTGCCGATGCGGCGCGGCTTCAGGGAGAGTGTGGTGATGGCCGGCTCGGTGTTGGCGTACACGGTGGACTCGCTGCAGCAGACCAGCAGCAGATCGTCCGGTACGCGCAGTCCGTAGCGGCGGGCGGCGGCGAGCAGGTCGGTGCCGTTCGGGTCGAACAGGCCGTAGACGGCGTCCGGTCGGTCGGGGCGGGCCAGCAGCCGGTCGGCGGCGACGGCGCCCGCGCACGGGTCGTGCGCCGGGTAGGCCTCGTAGACCGGGTCCTGGCCGACGCGTTCGCACCAGTGCAGATACGCCGTGGTGGACAGGTGTGTGTACGTGTCGGTCGTGGTGCCGGTCAGCAGGCCGATGCGCCGGGCGCCTGCTTCGGCCAGGTGGTCGAGGATGCCGAGGACGGCGGCCTCGTGGTCGTTGTCGACCCAGGCCGTGACCGGGAGCGTGCCGGCCGGCCTGCCGTCGGAGACGACCGGGAGACCCTGCCGGACCAGTTCGCTGACGACCGGGTCCTGGTCGGACGGGTCGATGACGACGGTGCCGTCGAGGGCGACGTTCGACCACACGTCGTGACGCGAGGTCGCGGGCAGGATGACGAGGGCGTAGCCACGGGCGAGCGCGGCGGAGGTGGCGGCGCGGGCCATCTCGGCGAAGTACGCGAACTCGGTGAAGGTGAAAGGTTCATCCCCGTATGTCGTCACGGTCAGACCGATCAGTCCGGACTTGCCGGTACGGAGGGTGCGGGCGGCGGCCGAGGGGCGGTACCCCAGTCGGTCGGCGACCTCGCGGACATGGCGTCGGGTGGCGTCGGGGAGCCGGCCCTTGCCGTTGAGGGCGTCGGAGACGGTCGTGATGGAGACCCCGGCGGCGGCGGCCACGTCTCTGATGCCCGCCCGGCCCGGCCGGCTGCCTCGACGTGAGGTTTCCGCGCGGCTCACCTGGTGCTTCCCTGCTGCTGTCATGGCGAGCCGATAGTAGGGCTCACGTGGTGGGGTAGTGCGGACGCATATGCACCTGTTGACAGGCACGTTTCTGCAAGGTCATCCAGTGTCAAATGCCTTGGAATACAAGGGAGTTGGCTCATCCTGTTGCAGTACTTGACTTGTCGGAGCGCACAAGCCTGCCAAGTGGTCGATGTTTCGAAGAGGTCTCAACTCACCTGCACGGGTGATGCGCGCTACGGCGTGAGCCACCGGCGCGTAGATATATGTGCAGCACGCCCCCCGATTCACACCCTTCATACGATGATGCCCCTGATGCCAGTGGGACAGATGAGGTTCGTCCGACGCACCCGGAGGCCGCCCGCGGAGGGCGCGCAGTTGTGCCGGGCCATACGCAGCCGCGCCGAATCCTCATAAGGTGAGAAGCATTGGAAGCCGGCGGCAGTCAGGGCTGCCGGTGGTCGCGAGGAG
Source organism: Streptomyces sp. KR55 (assembly GCF_052245645.1). Classification (NCBI taxonomy): domain Bacteria; kingdom Bacillati; phylum Actinomycetota; class Actinomycetes; order Kitasatosporales; family Streptomycetaceae; genus Streptomyces; species Streptomyces sp. KR55. Next base: position 46,298 of record NZ_JBQQCE010000001.1, read on the forward strand.
GACTGCGGTGAGCGAGACGAGCCCGAAGCTGCGCGCCGAGTTGGAGGGGATCCCCACCTACAAGCCGGGCAAGCCGGCCGCGGCCGGCGGCCCCGTGGCCTACAAGCTGTCCTCCAACGAGAACCCCTATCCGCCGCTGCCCGGCGTGATGGAGGCCGTGACGGCGGCGGCCTCGTCCTTCAACCGCTACCCGGACCTGGCCTGCACGGACCTGATGAACGAGCTGTCCGACCGGTTCGGCGTCCCTGTCTCGCATCTGGCCACCGGCACCGGCTCGGTCGGTGTCGCCCAGCAGTTGATCCAGGCCACCAGCGGCCCCGGTGACGAGGTGATCTATGCGTGGCGCTCCTTCGAGGCGTACCCGATCATCACGCAGATCAGCGGTGCGACGTCCGTGCAGGTGCCGCTGACGCCGGGCGCGGTGCACGACCTGGACGCGATGGCGGACGCGATCACGGACCGGACCCGCCTGGTCATCGTCTGCAACCCCAACAACCCCACGGGCACCGTCGTCCGACGGGCCGAGCTGGAGCGCTTCATCGACCGGGTGCCGAGCGACGTGGTCGTCGTGCTCGACGAGGCGTACCGCGAGTTCATCCGCGATCCCGAGGTGCCGGACGGTGTCGAGCTGTACCGGAACCGGCCCAACGTCTGTGTCCTGCGGACGTTCTCGAAGGCGTACGGGCTGGCCGGCCTGCGCGTCGGCTTCGCCATCGCCCACGAGCCGGTCGCGGCGGCGCTGCGCAAGACGGCTGTGCCGTTCGGGGTGAGCCGGATTGCGCAGGAGGCGGCGATCGCCTCGCTGCGCGCCGAGGACGAGCTGCTGGGCCGGGTCGGTTCGCTGGTCTGTGAGCGCAACCGGGTGGTCGACGGGCTGCGCGGACAGGGCTGGACGCTGCCCGAGTCCCAGGCCAACTTCGTGTGGCTGCCGCTGGGGGAGCGCGCGGTCGCCTTCACGGAGGCCTGTGAGGCGGCAGGTGTGGTCGTACGGCCGTTCCCCGGTGAGGGTGTGCGGGTGACGGTCGGGGAGACCGAGGCGAACGACATCCTCCTGAAGGTGGCGGAAGGGTTCCGCAAGGAGTTCTAGGCGGTCGCCGACGGTGTTGAACGGGCTCGCGAGGTGGCTCTCGCCGCTTCGCGAGCCCGGCGTAGGTCCGTAGGGGACCCCCCTTCGAGGCATCGAAAGCCAGTGCGCCATAATTGCTTGTGAATGTGAACGCGTTCACAAGCGCCCCCCCACGGCGACGTAAGGAGAGACGACGTGGAATTGGCTTTGGCGCCGGAGACGCTGGCGCGCTGGCAGTTCGGCATCACCACCGTCTACCACTTCCTGTTCGTCCCTCTGACGATCTCGCTCGCTGCCCTCACGGCCGGCCTGCAGACCGCGTGGGTGCGTACGGAGAAGGAGAAGTACCTCAAGGCGACCAAGTTCTGGGGCAAGCTCTTCCTGATCAACATCGCGATGGGTGTCGTCACCGGCATCGTGCAGGAGTTCCAGTTCGGCATGAACTGGTCCGACTACTCGCGCTTCGTCGGCGATGTCTTCGGTGCTCCCCTCGCCTTCGAGGCCCTGATCGCCTTCTTCTTCGAGTCCACCTTCATCGGGCTGTGGATCTTCGGCTGGGACAAGCTGCCGAAGAAGATCCACCTGGCCTGCATCTGGATGGTCTCGATCGGCACGCTTCTGTCGGCGTACTTCATCCTCGCGGCCAACTCCTGGATGCAGCACCCGGTCGGCTACCGGATCAACGAGGAGAAGGGCCGCGCCGAGCTCACCGACTTCTGGCTGGTCCTCACCCAGAACACGACCCTCAACCAGGTCTTCCACAGCTTCTCGGCCGCCTTCCTGACGGGTGGCGCCTTCATGGTGGGCATCGCCGCCTTCCACCTGATGCGCAAGAAGCACATCCCGGTGATGCGGACGTCGCTCCGGCTCGGCCTGGTCACTCTGGCGGTCGGCGGTGTGCTCACCGCGGTCAGCGGGGACACCCTCGGCAAGGTCATGTACGAGCAGCAGCCGATGAAGATGGCCGCCGCCGAGGCCCTGTGGGAGGGCGAGAGCCCGGCACCGTTCTCCGTCTTCGCGTACGGGGACGTCGACAAGGGGCACAACAAGGTCGCCCTGGAGATACCCGGGCTGCTGTCCTTCCTGGCCCACAGCGACTTCGAGTCGTATGTGCCCGGCATCCACGACACCAACAAGGCCCTGCAGGAGAAGTTCGGGCCGGGTGACTACAAGCCCATCGTCCCCGTCGCCTACTGGGGCTTCCGGTGGATGATCGGCTTCGGCATGGCGTCCCTCTCCCTGGGCCTGCTGGGGCTGTGGCTCACGCGGAAGAAGTTCCTGCTGCCGGCCGCCCTGCGGACCGAGGAGGACGAGGTGCCGCATCTGGTGCTGCTGAAGAAGCCGCTCGGGTCGAGGCTCACCCGGCTGTACTGGCTGCTCGCCCTCTGGACGATGGCGTTTCCGCTGATCGCCAACGCCTGGGGCTGGATCTTCACCGAGATGGGCCGTCAGCCGTGGGTCGTCTACGGCCTGTTCCAGACCCGCGACGCGGTCTCCCCCGGTGTCTCCACGGGCGAAGTGCTCACCTCGATGATCGTCTTCACGACGCTCTACGCGATCCTCGCCGTGATCGAGGTCAAGCTGCTCGCGAAGTACGTCAAGGCCGGCCCGCCCGAGCTGACCGAGGCCGACCTCAACCCGCCCACGAAGATCGGCGGCGACTCCCGTGACGCCGACAAGCCGATGGCCTTCTCGTACTAGGCCGAGGGAGCTGCACAGTCATGGAACTGCACGACGTCTGGTTCGTCCTGATCGCCGTCCTGTGGATCGGCTACTTCTTCCTCGAGGGCTTCGACTTCGGGGTCGGCGTCCTCACCAAGCTGCTCGCCCGCAACCGGCCCGAGAAGCGGGTGCTGATCAACACGATCGGGCCGGTCTGGGACGGCAACGAGGTGTGGCTGCTCTCGGCCGGCGGCGCGACCTTCGCCGCCTTCCCCGAGTGGTACGCCACGCTCTTCTCGGGCTTCTACCTGCCTCTGCTGCTCATCCTGGTCTGCCTGATCGTCCGGGGTGTCGCCTTCGAGTACCGGGCCAAGCGGTCCGAGGAGAACTGGCAGCGCAACTGGGAGAACGCGATCTTCTGGTGCTCGCTGATCCCCGCGTTCCTGTGGGGCGTGGCCTTCGGCAACATCGTTCACGGCGTGAAGATTGACCAAGACTTCGAGTACGTCGGAAATCTCTGGGACCTGCTCAATCCGTACGCGCTTCTCGGCGGCCTCGTGACGCTGACGCTGTTCACCTTCCACGGTGCGGTGTTCACGGCGCTCAAGACGGTCGGGGAGATTCGGGAGCGGGCACGGAAGCTGGCGCTCCAGGTCGGTCTCCTCACGGCCGGACTGGCCACGGTGTTCCTGCTCTGGACCCAGGTTGACAGCGGGGACGGCAAGAGCCTCGTCGCGATGATCGTGGCGGTCGCCGCCCTGGTCGCGGCGCTGGTGGCGAACCAGGCCGGGCGTGAGGGCTGGGCGTTCGCACTGTCCGGCGTCACCCTCGTGGCCGCCGTCGCGATGCTCTTCCTGTCGCTCTTCCCCGACGTCATGCCGTCTTCGCTCAATGAGGAGTGGAGTCTCACGGTCACCAACGCCTCGTCGAGCCCGTACACCCTGAAGATCATGACCTGGTGCGCGGGCGTCGCCGCGCCGATCGTCGTGCTGTACCAGTCGTGGACCTACTGGGTGTTCCGTAAGCGGATCGGAACACAGCACATCGCCGCGGATGCTGCCGCTGGATCCGCGCACTGAGTCCGACAGGGTCATGTTTCACGTGAAACATGACCCTTGATACCCCTTCAGGCCTCTTGAGAAGAGGGTGTGTTTCACGTGAAACCGATCGACCCGCGACTGCTCCGATACGCCCGCGCCACCCGGTTCTTCCTGGTGGCGGTCGTCGGCCTGGGTGCCGTCGGTGCCGGGTTGGTCATCGCGCAGGCGATGCTGATCGCCGAGACGGTGGTCGGTGCGTTCCAGCGCGGCATGTCCGTCGCCGAACTGCGCACTCCCCTGCTGCTGTTGGTGGCCGTCGCCTGTGGCCGCGCGCTGATCTCCTGGCTCACGGAGCTCGCCGCGCACCGGGCGAGCGCGGCGGTGAAGTCGGAGCTTCGGGGGCGGCTGCTGGAGCGCTCCGCCCAACTGGGGCCGGGATGGCTGAGCGGACAGCGCACTGGATCGCTGGTCGCCCTCGCCACGCGCGGAGTCGACGCCCTCGACGACTACTTCTCGCGCTATCTGCCGCAGTTGGGGCTCGCGGTGGTCGTTCCCGTGGCGGTGCTCGCCCGGATCGTCACCGAGGACTGGGTCTCCGCCGCCATCATCGTCGGCACACTGCCGCTCATCCCCGTCTTCATGATGCTGATCGGCTGGGCCACCCAGTCCCGGATGGACCGTCAGTGGCGGCTGCTGTCCCGGTTGTCCGGGCACTTCCTGGACGTGGTCGCCGGGCTTCCGACCCTGAAGGTGTTCGGAAGGGCCAAGGCGCAGGCCGAGTCGATCCGGCGTATCACCGGCGAGTACCGGCAGGCGACGATGCGGACGCTGCGGATCGCGTTCCTGTCGTCGTTCGCGCTGGAGTTGCTCGCCACGATCTCGGTCGCGCTGGTCGCCGTGACCATCGGCATGCGGCTCGTGCACGGCAACATGGATCTGTACATCGGCCTGGTCATCCTGATCCTCGCGCCGGAGGCGTATCTGCCGTTGCGGCAGGTGGGCGCGCAGTACCACGCGGCGGCCGAGGGACTGGCCGCGGCCGAGGAGATCTTCGCGGTTCTGGAGACTCCGGCCCCGGCGTCGGGAACCAGGGTCGTGCCGACGGGCGCGGCGGCCTTCGAGGGCGTGACGGTCCGGTATCCGGGCCGCACCGCCGAGGCCGTGTCCGATGCGACCTTCGCCGTCGAGCCCGGGGAGACCGTCGCGCTCGTCGGGCCGAGCGGCGTGGGCAAGTCGACGCTGCTGAACGTACTGCTGGGGTTCGTGCGGCCGACCGAGGGCCGGGTGCGGGTCGGGGGAGTCGATCTCACCGAGGCCGACCTGGAGCAGTGGCGGTCGCGCATCGCCTGGGTGCCGCAGCGGCCGCACCTGTACGCCGGGACGATCGCCGAGAACGTACGGCTCGCCCGGCTCGACGCGGACGACGCAGCCGTACGGCAGGCGCTTCAGGACGCGGGAGCGCTCACGTTCGTGGACGCCCTCCCTCAGGGTGTCGAGACCGTACTGGGCGAGGACGGGGCCGGGCTGAGTGCCGGGCAGCGGCAGCGGCTCGCGCTGGCGCGGGCCTTCCTCGCCGACCGGCCTGTGCTGCTGCTCGACGAACCGACCGCCGCGCTCGACGGAGCGACCGAGGCCGAGGTGGTCGAGGCGGTGCGGCGACTGGCGGCAGGCCGGACCGTTCTGCTGGTGGTGCACCGGCCGGCGCTGCTGGACGTGGCGGACCGGGTGGTGCGGCTCGAGGAGCCACCCCTCGCCTCGCGCGTGGAAACCGGGCCCCGGGCGTCCGTGGCGCGTCCGATCGAGTCCGCCCCGGCATCCTGGGCCGCGCAGGAGGAGCCCGCGTCCGAACCCGCGGCGCACAGCGGCGGCATACTCGCCCGCGTCCGGGCCATGTCCTGGGCCCGGCGCGGCCGGCTCAGACTCGCCCTTCTGCTCGGCAGCCTCGCGCTGGGCAGCGCCGTCGGGCTGATGGCCACGTCCGGATGGCTCATCTCCCGGGCCTCGCAGCAGCCGCCCGTGCTGTATCTGATGGTCGCCGTGACGGCCACGCGGGCCTTCGGGATCGGTCGGGCGGTGTTCCGGTACGCGGAGCGGCTCGTGTCGCACGACGCCGTGCTGCGGATGCTGGCCGACACCCGGGTCGCCGTGTACCGCCGACTGGAGCGGCTCGCGCCCGCCGGGCTGCGCCGGGCCCGACGGGGCGATCTGCTGTCGCGGCTCGTGTCCGACGTGGACGCCCTGCAGGACTACTGGCTGCGGTGGCTGCTCCCGGCCGGCGCCGCGGTCGCCGTCTCCGCGGCCTCCGTCGGCTTCACCGCCTGGCTGCTGCCCGAGGCCGGGGCCGTGCTCGCCGTCGGGCTGCTCGCGGCCGGGGCCGGCGTCCCGCTGGTCACCGGCGCCGTGGCGCGGCGGGCGGAGCGCAGGCTGGCCCCCGCCCGAGGGGTGCTCGCGACCCGCGTGGCGGACCTGCTCACCGGCACCGCGGAGCTCACCGTCGCCGGGGCGCTGCCCGCCCGTACCGCCGAGACCCGGCGGGCCGACGCGACACTCACCCGAATCACCTCGCGCGCCGCCACCGCCACCGCCCTGGGCGACGGACTCACCGCGCTGATCTCCGGCCTGACCGTCGCCGGAGCCGCCCTGGTGGGCGTCCAGGCGGTCGCCGACGCACGGCTGAGCGGCGTGGCGCTGGCCGTGGTCGTTCTCACCCCGCTGGCCGCCTTCGAGGCCGTGCTCGGGATGCCGCTCGCGGTGCAGTTCCGGCAGCGGGTGTGCAGGAGCGCCGAGCGTGTCCACGAGGTGCTGGACGCCCCCGAGCCGGTACGCGAACCGGAGCAGCCCCGGCAGGCGCCCGCGTCGCCGTTCCCGCTCGTCCTCAAGGGCGTGGCCGCCCGGCACGCGGGACAGGACCGGGACGCGCTCGCGGGGCTCGACCTGACGCTCGACAAGGGGCGCCGCATCGCGGTGGTCGGCCCGTCCGGGGCCGGCAAGACGACGCTGGCGCAGGTACTGCTGCGGTTCCTGGACGCGCACGCAGGCTCGTACACGCTGGCCGGCGTCGACGCGTACGCCCTGGACAGCGACGACGTACGGCGGCTGGTCGGACTGTGTGCGCAGGACGCGCACCTCTTCGACAGCTCGGTGCGGGAGAACCTGCTCCTCGCGAAGCGGGACGCGACCGAGGGCGAGCTGCGTGACGCGCTCGCGCGGGCCCGGCTGCTCGACTGGGCCGACGCACTGCCCGAAGGGCTCGACACGCTGGTCGGTGAGTACGGGGCGTGGCTGTCCGGCGGGCAGCGGCAGCGGCTCGCGCTGGCCCGGGCGCTGCTGGCGGACTTCCCTGTCCTGGTCCTCGACGAGCCCGCCGAGCACCTCGACCTGCCGACGGCGGACGCGCTCACCGCCGATCTGCTGGCCGCCACCGAGGGCCGTACGACGCTGTTCATCACGCACCGGCTGGCCGGGCTGGAGACCGTGGACGAGGTGATCGTGCTCGACGAGGGGCGGGTGGTGCAGCGCGGCGCCTACGCGGAGCTGGTCGCCGTGGACGGGCCGCTGCGGGCGCTGGCGACGCGGGAGGCGCAGTCGGAGCTGCTGGTGGGGGTGCGGTAGCAGCGCCGCCCCGCGGTACGCCCCGCACTGACCGACGGGGCGTCAATCCGGTAACCAGCCTCCCTGTTCGGCCGTAGCGCTGCTCCATCCGTGGCCCGTTGGTCCCCCATGCGTACGACTGAGACGGGACGGGGCCGCCCGCGCGGGCCACGATCGCTGACATGCGCTCACCTCGCCGCCGTCCGCTGCTCGTCTCGGTGCTGCTCTGCGCGCTCGCCGTGCTCGCGGCCCGGCCCAGCGAGGAGACCCGGCACAGCCCGGCCGACGGCAGCGGGGACGTCGGCGTCGGCACCGAGGTGGCGCAGCTGTACGAGGACGCGGCCGTGGCCACGCAGCAGTACGAGGAAGGGCGGCGCGAGGCCAAGGTGCAGCGGGCGCGGGCCCAGCGGCTCGAGGGACTCCTCGACCGTGAGCGGCGGGAGATCGCCGTGCTGCGCGAGGACCTGGGCCGGATCGCCCGCGCCCAGTACCGCACCGGCGGGGACCTGCCCCTCACCGCGCGCATGATCCTCGCGGACAACCCCGAGGAGTTGATGCGAGGTCAGCATGCCGTATGGCAGGCGGACCTCGTCGTCAACAACGCGATCGACAAGAGCCGCCGCGCGGAGACCCGGCTCGCGGCGGACGAGGCGAGGGCCGCGGCGGCCTGGCGGGACCTGAAGAAACGGAACGCCGAACTCGCCAGGATGAAGAAGGGGATCGAGCAGAAACTGGAAGAGGCCCGTTGGCGGTTGCAGGGGCAGGCGAACGCCTCGGCCAGGGCGGGCACCTGTCGTGGTGCGGTGCGGCTCGACCAGCCGAAGGATTCCTTCTCACGCACCTGGGTCGCACCGGTGGAGACATACGTGCTGTCCGCCGGGTTCGGCACCGGTGGTACGCGATGGGCGAACCGGCACACGGGGCAGGACTTCGCGGTGCCGATCGGTACGCCGGTGCGGGCGGTCGGTGAGGGCAGGGTGGTGAGAGCGTCGTGCGGGGGCGCCTTCGGGATCGAGATCGTGATCGAGCACCCGGGCGGCTACTACACGCAGTACGCGCATCTCGCCTCGGTTGCCGTCGACCAGGGGGACCGTGTACTGCCGGGGCAGTGGATCGGGCAGTCGGGCAACACCGGCAACTCGACCGGCCCGCACCTGCACTTCGAGGTGCGGGTCGCCCCCGAGCTGGGTTCAGGGGTGGATCCGGTGCGGTGGCTGGCCGCACGGGGTGTGGATCTGTGACCCGGTGGAGGTGCCGCCCGTCCGAGCCGCCGAGCATCCCGAGCGGATGCCGGCGGTGCGGGACAGCTGCTACACCCGCTGCGCCAGCAGCTGCTCGATCACGACCGCGACCCCGTCCTCGTTGTTCGCGACCGTCCGCCCCGAGGCCGCGGCAATCACGTCCGGGTGGGCGTTGCCCATGGCGTACGACTGGCCCGCCCATGTGAGCATCTCGACGTCGTTGGGCATGTCACCGAAGGCGACGACCTCCTCGTGCGAGATGCCGCGCTCGGCACAGCACAAGGCGAGTGTGCTGGCCTTGGAGACACCCGGCCCACTGATCTCCAGCAGGGCGCTGGGACTGGAGCGGGTGACGTTGGCGCGATCGCCGATGGCGAGCCGGGCGAGGGTGAGGAAGGCGTCCGGGTCGATCTCGGGGTGATAGGCGAGGATCTTGAGCACCGGCTCGTCGGCGCCGGGCGCGTCGGGTGCCAGGAGCCGCTCGGCCGGAGCGAGCATGTCCGGCGTCTCCATGTGCAGCTTCGGATAGGCGGGCTCCTGGTAGAAGCCGTACGTCTGCTCGACGGCGTACACGGTGCCCGGGGCCGCGTCGCGCAGCAGCCGTACGGCGTCCAGGGCGTTCTCCCGTGCAAGCTCCCGGACCTTCACGAACCGGTGGGTGCCGGGGCCGCCGTGCAGGTCGACCACCGCGGCACCGTTGCCGCAGATCGCCAGGCCATGACCGTGGACATGGTCGCTGACGACGTCCATCCAGCGGGCCGGGCGGCCGGTGACGAAGAAGACCTCGATGCCCGCGTCCTCGGCGGCCGCGAGGGCGGCGACCGTGCGCGGCGACACCGACTTGTCGTCCCGCAGCAGCGTGCCGTCGAGGTCGGTGGCGATCAGCCGGGGCGGAACCATGGGGGAAGCCGGGGTCTCGGGCTGTCGAGTCGCTGAGGTCACCGCGCCATTCTCGCGCATATGCCCGCACCGGCGTGCAGGAGTCCGCATGGGTGAGTGAATACCGCCCTCACCTGTGCCGTTACGATCGGCGGGCTCAGCCCAACTGAGCCGGTGCCTCCATGGCGATCTGCTCGAAGACCTTGTCTTCCGCGGCGAAGTCCGAGTCGGGGATGGGCCAGTGGATCACGATCTCGGTGAAGCCCAGCTCCTGGTGCCGTCCCGCGAAGTCCACGAACGCGTCGAGGGACTGCAACGGCCGGCCACGGTCCGGGGTGAAACCGGTGAGCAGGATCCTGTCCATCGCCGAGGCGTCGCGGCCGATCTCGGCGCACGCGTCGGCGAGCTTCTCGGCCTGCCTGCGAATAGCCTGAACCGACTGCTCGGGTGTGCCGTTCTCGTACAGCTTGGGATCGCCGGTGGTCACCCACGCCTGCCCGTAGCGCGCCGCGAGCCGCAGCCCGCGCGGGCCGGTGGCGGCCACTGCGAAGGGCAGCCGGGGGCGCTGCACACAGCCCGGGATGTTGCGTGCCTCGTGCGCCGAGTAGAAGTCGCCCTCGTACGACACCGCGTCCTCGGTCAGCAGCCGGTCCAGCAGCGGCACGAACTCGCCGAACCGGTCGGCACGCTCCCGCGGGGTCCAGGGGTCCTGTCCCAGGGCGGTGGCGTCGTAGCCGGTGCCGCCCGCGCCGATGCCGAGCGTGATCCGCCCGCCGGAGATGTCGTCGAGGGAGATCAGCTCCTTGGCGAGGGTCACCGGGTGGCGGAAGTTCGGTGAGGTGACCAGGGTGCCCAGGCGCAGTCGGTCGGTGACGGCCGCGGCGGCGGTCAGCGTCGGCACGGCACCGAACCACGGGCCGTCCCGGAAGCTGCGCCAGGACAGGTGGTCATAGGTAAAGGCACCGTGGAAGCCGAGCTGCTCCGCGCGCTGCCACGTCGTACGGCCTCCCTCATGCCAGCGGCGGTACGGGAGGATCACGGTGCTCAGGCGCAAGGTCATGCCACCGAGCCTAAGCGGCCCGAGCTGTTTCACGTGAAACGCTCACCGTACGCGGCTGCTCAGCCACGGGATGAGCGGGATCATCGGGATCCACTTCTTGTGGGTGCGGTCGCCGGGCATCAGTACGACCAGCGCGGTTCAGTGCGGCTCGGGGAAGTGCAGGTACTGCGGTGGGACGGCCTTCGTCAGCCACACGCCGTTCGCGCTGACCCGGAAGATGTGGCCGTCTCGGTGCATCGCGCCGGCGTCCACCGACAGCACGACGGGACGGCCTCGGCGGGCGCCGACCCGGGTCGCGGTCTCGCGGTCGGCCGAGAGGTGCACGTCATGGCGGTTCATGGGCCTGAGTCCGTCGGCGCGGATCGCGTCCAGGTTGCCGGCCACCGTGCCGTGGTAGAGGTACGACGGCGGGGTCGCCGGGGGCAGTCCGAGGTCCACCTCGACGCTGTGCCCCTGGCTGGCGCGGATCCGTGTGCCCTCGATCGCGAAGCGCTTCTTGTCGTTGGTGGCGACCACGTGGTCGAGTTCCTCCCGGGTGAACCGGAAGCCGTGCGCGGCGGCCGCCGCGATCAGCGTGTCGATCTCGACCCAGCCGCCCTCGTCGAGCGTGAGCCCGATCCGTTCGGGCTGGTGGCGCAGGTGCTTCGAGAGGTACTTCGACACCTTCACGGTGCGTCTTTCATCCATCCCATCAGCGTGCCGGGCGAGACGTGGATCACGCACATGATTTTGCTCGGGATGTTTGATCCACAAGCATGGTGAGTTTTCCACAGGAGAATGGGCGCTCCTGTGGAAAACCGGCCCGGAATCTCACGGGGTGTAGGCGCCTCGTGTCCGGCTCCCGCTCACAACGGCGGTTCCACCCGTGCGATCCTCCGCAACGCCCGAGGCATGAACCGGGCGAGCAGATAGGCGCCGCGTGCCTCGGGCGTCACCGGAACGACCGCCTCGTTGCGGACGACCGCCCGCAGGACGGCGTCGGCGACCTTCTCCGGCGGGTAGTTCCGCAGCCCGTACAGGCGCGCGGACCTCTTCTGACGCCGCTTCTCCTCCTCCGCGTCCACGCCCGCGAACCGAGCCGTGGACGTGATGTTGGTGTTGACGAAGCCGGGGCATATCGCCGTGACGCCGATGCCCTGCCCGGCGAGTTCGGCGCGCAGGCACTCGCTCAGCATCAGCACGGCGGCCTTGGAGGTGCTGTACGCGGGCAGCGCCCTGGAGGGCTGGTACGCCGCTGCCGAGGCGACGTTGACGATGTGGCCGGCCTGCCCGCGCGCGGCCATCTGCCGGCCGAACAGCCGGCAGCCGTGGATCACGCCCCACAGATTGACGTCGAGGACCTTGCGCCAGTCCTCCGTCGTGGTGTCGAGGAAGGGTCCGGCCAGCCCGATTCCGGCGTTGTTCACCAGGACGTCCACCACGCCGTACTCGGTCGCGACCTTCTCCGCGAGCTTCTCCATGGCCTGCTCGTCGGAGACGTCGACGGTCTCCGCCCAGGCCGCCGGAGCCCCGATCCGCCGGGACATCTCCACCGTGCGGGCCGCCCCCTCCGCGTCCCGGTCGACGGCGATCACGCGCGCGCCGGCCTCGGCGAACGCCAACGCCGTGGCCCGCCCGATGCCGCTGCCCGCGCCCGTGACCAGGACGAGCTGACCGCCGAAGCGGTCGGCGTACCGTCCGGTCACCTCGATCACCGGCCTGCCCGACTCGTTCGCCAGCACGAACTCCTCGATCCAGGCGGCCAGCTGATCGGGGCGCGTGCGTGGGATCCAGTGCTTGGCCGGGAGTGTGCGGCGGGTCAACTGAGGGGCCCACCGTTCCAGTTCGTCGTAGAGCTTCTCGGACAGGAACGCGTCCTGCAGGGGCGTGATGAGCTGCACGGGCGCGTGCGCGTACGCGTCCGGGCGGGGCCTGCGCAGCCGGGGCCGTACGTTGTCCCGGTACAGCCACGCCCCGTGCGCCGCGTCGGTGGGCAGCGACGAGGTCGGGTAGTCGCCGCCGGGGAACTTCTCGACGCGTTCCAGGATGCGCGGCCAGTGCTTGCCGAGGGGGCCTCGCCAGGCCAGTTCGGGCAGCACGGGCGTGTGCAGCAGGTACACGTACCAGGACTTGGCGCCCTGGCCCAGGAGCTGGCCGACGCGGCGCGGGGTCGGGCGCTTGACGCGCCGCTGGATCCAGTGGCCGTAGTGGTCCAGCGAAGGACCGGACATCGAGGTGAAGGACGCGATCCGGCCCTCGGTGCGCCGAACGGTGACGAACTCCCAGGACTGCACCGAGCCCCAGTCGTGCCCCACGAGGTGCACCGGACGGTCCGGGCTGACCGCGTCAGCGACGGCGAGGAAGTCGTCCGTCAGTTTCTCCAGAGTGAATCCGCCGCGCAGGGGCTGCGGCGCCGTGGACCGGCCGTGGCCCCGCACGTCGTACAGCACGACGTGGAAGTGCTCGGCGAGGCGGACGGCCACCTCGGACCAGACCTCCTTGCTGTCCGGGTAGCCGTGCACGAGCACGACCGTCGGCTGCTCCGGGTCCCCCAGCTCGGCCACGCACAGCTCGACCCCGCCCGTTCGCACCCGGCGCTCCCGCGCGCCCTTCAGCACCGTCACTTCTCCTCCGCCCAGCGCCTGACGTGCGGCACATCGTCGTCCGGTTGCGGTACGTGCTCGTCATGAGACATCGGCGAATCTGACAGTTGTTAGAGGCTGCGTCAACAGGCGTGGCCGTTCGACCTCAGGGGGACCCTCAGGGTCCCGTACTACTCGAGAGTGACTCCAAGACGGCTCTGCGGTCTGACGACTGGCGTGGCCCGCGTCACTACCGTCTACGACGTGACTGTGATCGCGACCGAAAGCCTGAGCAAGCGGTTCCCCAGGGTGACCGCGCTTGACCGGCTCTCCGTGGACGTCGGGCCCGGTGTGACCGGACTCGTCGGAGCCAACGGGGCCGGCAAGTCCACACTGATCAAGATCCTGCTGGGTCTGTCCCCTGCCACCGAGGGCCGTGCCGAAGTGCTCGGCCTCGACGTCGCCACCAAGGGCGCCGCCATCCGCGAGCGCGTGGGGTACATGCCGGAGCACGACTGTCTGCCGCCCGACGTCTCGGCCACCGAGTTCGTCGTCCACATGGCGCGCATGTCCGGCCTGCCGCCCACCGCCGCGCGCGAGCGCACCGCGGACACCCTGCGCCATGTCGGCCTGTACGAGGAGCGGTACCGCCCCATCGGCGGCTACTCGACCGGCATGAAGCAGCGCGTGAAGCTCGCGCAGGCCCTGGTCCACGACCCGCAGCTGGTCTTCCTGGACGAGCCGACCAACGGCCTGGACCCGGTCGGCCGTGACGAGATGCTCGGCCTGATCCGCCGCATCCACACCGACTTCGGCATCTCGGTCCTGGTCACCTCCCACCTCCTGGGCGAACTGGAACGCACCTGCGACCACGTCGTCGTCATCGACGGCGGCAAGCTTCTGCGCTCCAGCTCCACCACGGACTTCACCCAGACCACGACGACCCTCGCGATCGAGGTCACCGACACCGACGAACACCCGGACGGCACCCGCGCGGTGCGCGAAGCGCTCCACGCGCGCGGGGTGACCGTCGACGCCGGCAGCGGCCTGCCCGGTGCCGGACACGTCCTGCTGATCACCGCGCAGGGCGAGGAAACCTACGACCTGGTCCGGGACACCGTCGCCGACCTCGGTCTCGGCCTGGTCCGCATGGAGCAGCGCCGGCACCACATCTCGGAGGTCTTCACGACCGACACCGACGAGCAGCGGAAGGAGGCGGTCGGCCATGGCAGTTGAGCACCCCGTAGCGTCCCCGCCGGGTGACCAGACCCGCATCCACAACATCGGCTACCGCACGTACGACGGCCCGCGCCTGGGCCGTGCCTACGCCCGCCGCTCCCTCTACTCGCAGTCCCTGCGCGGCGCCTACGGCCTCGGCCGCTCGGTGAAGTCCAAGGTGCTGCCGATGCTGCTGTTCGTCGTGATGTGCGTGCCCGCGGCCATCATGGTCGCCGTCGCCGTCGCCACCAAGGCGAACGACCTGCCCGTCGAGTACACCCGCTACGCGATCATCATGCAGGCCGTCATCAGCCTGTACGTCGCCTCACAGGCACCCCAGTCCGTCTCGCGCGACCTGCGCTTCAAGACCGTGCCGCTGTACTTCTCACGGCCGATCGAGACGGCCGACTACGTCCGCGCGAAGTACGCGGCACTGGCCTCGGCGATGTTCATCCTGACCGCCGCCCCACTGCTCGTCCTCTATGTGGGCGCTCTGCTGGCCAAGCTCGACTTCGCCGACCAGACCAAGGGATTCGCACAGGGACTCGTCTCCGTGGCACTGCTCTCGCTGCTCTTCGCCGGCCTCGGCCTGGTCATCGCGGCGGTCACTCCGCGCCGCGGCTTCGGTATCGCGGCCGTGATCGCCGTCCTGACCATCTCCTACGGCGCGGTCTCGACCCTCCAGGCCATCGCCGAGGTGCAGAACAGCACCGGATCCATCGCCTGGATCGGCCTCTTCTCGCCGATCACGCTCATCGACGGAGTGCAGTCCGCGTTCCTCGGCGCGACCTCGGCGTTCCCCGGAGGCGTCGGCCCGACGAATGGGGAGGGCGTGGTCTACGTCCTCGTCGCCCTCGGCCTGATCGCCGCCTGCTACGGCCTCCTGATGCGCCGCTACCGAAAGGTCGGACTGTGACCACGCTCTCCATCGACCATGTCTCCCGCTGGTTCGGCAACGTGGTCGCCGTCAACGACATCACCATGACCATCGGCCCCGGTGTCACCGGCCTCCTGGGCCCCAACGGCGCCGGAAAGTCCACCCTGATCAACATGATGGGCGGCTTCCTGGCCCCGTCCACCGGCACGGTCACCCTCGACGGCCGGCCGGTGTGGCGCAACGAGGCGATCTACAAGCACATCGGTATCGTCCCCGAGCGCGAGGCGATGTACGACTTCCTCACCGGCCGTGAATTCGTCGTCGCCAACGCCGAGTTGCACGGCCTTGGCGCCAGGGCCGCCCAGAAGGCGCTCGCCACGGTCGAGATGGAGTACGCGCAGGACCGCAAGATCTCCACGTACTCCAAGGGCATGCGGCAGCGCGTGAAGATGGCGTCCGCGCTGGTCCACGATCCGTCGCTGCTCCTGCTCGACGAGCCGTTCAACGGCATGGACCCGCGCCAGCGCATGCAGCTGATGGATCTGCTGCGGCGCATGGGCGACGAGGGCCGCACCGTGCTGTTCTCGTCCCACATCCTCGAAGAGGTCGAGCAACTCGCCTGGCACATCGAGGTCGTCGTCGCCGGACGGCACGCGGCCAGCGGCGACTTCCGCAAGATCCGCCGGCTGATGACCGACCGGCCGCACCGCTACCTGGTGCGCTCCAGCGACGACCGCGCCCTCGCGGCCGCGCTGATCGCCGACCCATCGACGTCCGGCATCGAAGTCGACCTGACGGAGGGCGCGTTGCGTATCCAGGCCGTCGACTTCGGCCGTTTCACCGCCCTGCTGCCGCGGGTGGCCCGGGACCACGGCATCCGTCTGCTGACGGTCTCGCCGTCCGACGAGTCCCTCGAGTCCGTGTTCTCGTATCTGGTCGCGGCGTAGGAGGCCGAAAATGTACGACCCCACAGTCGCCCGGCTCACCTACCGGGCCCTGCTCGGCCGACGCCGGGCCCTGATCCTCGGCGCGCTGCCGCTGCTGCTGATCGCCATCTCCGTGGTGGTGCGCGGCCTCGCCGGCGCGGACGACCAGACCGCCGCCGACCTGCTCGGCGGGCTGGCGCTCGCCACGATGGTGCCGATCATCGGCGTCATCGCGGGCACGGGCGCCATCGGGCCGGAGATCGACGACGGCTCGGTGGTGTACCTGCTGTCCAAGCCGGTGAAACGGCCGACGATCATCTTCACCAAGCTGATCGTCGCGATCGCCGTGACCATGGTGTTCTCGGCGGTGCCCACGCTCATCGCGGGCCTGATCCTGAACGGCAACGGCCAGCAGATCGCCGTCGCCTACACGGTGGCCGCGCTGGTCGCCTCCATCGCCTACGCGGCCCTGTTCCTGCTGCTCGGCACGGTGTCCCGGCACGCGGTCGTCTTCGGCCTCGTCTACGCGCTGGTCTGGGAGGCCCTGTTCGGCTCCCTCGTGGCCGGGGCGCGCACGTTGAGCATCCAGCAGTGGTCACTGGCGGTGGCCCACCGGGTCGGCGAGGGTGACCTGGTGACCTCGGACGTCGGGCTGCCTACCGCGACGGTGCTGCTGGTGGCGGTCACGGTGCTCGCCACCTGGTACGCCGGCCAGAAGCTGCGGTCGCTGACCCTGGCCGGGGAGGAGTGACCGGGGCCGCCCGGCCGGCGGCTCGGCCTTGACGCGGGCTTCACCTCGGTCCGGGCACACTGGGCAAAGCGGAATGCACGGGGGAAGTACGGCTGGGAGGAACGGGGATGGCAGGGCAGACGCCGGAGAGCGAGGGTCGCGGTCGGTCCGGGAACGAGGCCGGGGATGGCGCCGGGTCCGAGACCTGGGACGACCTCGTCCTGGACGAGGACTTCATACGCGCCGCCGAGACATCCGAGCCGTCCGCGCGGGCCCGGATGCTTGCCGAGCGCTGGCGTCGTGAGGAGCCCGAGCCGCAGCCGTGGCGCTCCGACGAGCCGCCTGCGGGGTGGTTCTTCAGCAAGGTGCGCCGGCGCAGGTGGCGCCGCCGGTAGCCACCGCGTGGCCCGCCCTTAATCAGTGGCGCCCAACTCGTCGTACCGGCACAGTGGTTGTGTCCACGACGCCGGATCGAACCGGCGCCACGTTCTGGGAGAGGAGTTGGGCGATGCCCATGCACGGCAGTGCGCCCAGCTCCCGACAGGGCAGCCCGCGGCGGGCTCCGGAGTAGCCCCAACGCTCCGTCGAGCCCGTCCCGCACGGGGGGCGCCCGGGGCGGCCGCTTCGAGCACGCGGATGCACTGCGTTTGCGTGGGCCGCCTTCCCAGGTGTCGCCTCTTTGAGAGGCACCCTGCGCTGGGGCGGGCGGGGGATGCGCTGGCGCTACAAGGTGCCGCTGCGCCCACCCGTGCCGCCCCAGCGGCACGACTGCCCGCAGCTACGGCCGCTGGACAGCACCTGCTAACCCAGCAACCGCTCCAGCACCACCGCGATGCCGTCCTCCTCGTTCGAGGATGTCACCTCGTCTGCCACCGCCCTCAGTTCCTCATGGGCGTTGGCCATCGCCACCCCCCGGGCCGCCCAGGCGAACATCGGGATGTCGTTGGGCATGTCGCCGAAGGCGATGGTGTCTGCGGCCTTCATGCCCAGGCGGCGGGCGGCCAGTGACAGCCCCGTGGCCTTCGAGAGGCCGAGGGGGAGGAGTTCGACGATGCCCTGGCCGGCCATGGCGACGGTGACGAAGCCGCCCGCGGCCCGGCGGGCCGCCTCGGCGAGTTCGTCGTCCGTCAGCGTCGGATGCTGGATGTAGATCTTGTTCAGCGGGGCGGCCCACAGATCGGACACATCGGTGAACGGAGTGGCCGGAAGGGCGCCCGTGACCGAGTAGCCGGGCCCGACCAGCACCTCGCCGTCCAGCCCGTCGCGGCTGGCCGCCAGATACAGCGGACCGACCTCCGCCTCGATCTTGGCCAGGGCCACCCCGGCCAGCTGCCGGTCCAGGGTCACCGACGTCAGCAGACGGTGTTCGCCGGCGTCGTAGACCTGCGCGCCCTGCCCGCAGACCGCGAGCCCGTGATAGCCGAGGTCGTCGAGGATGTGCCGGGTCCACGGGACCGCACGGCCGGTGACGACGATGTGCGCGGCGCCCGCCGCGGTGGCCGCGGCGAGTGCGTCACGGGTGCGCTGCGAGACCGACTCGTCGGAGCGCAGGAGCGTTCCGTCGAGGTCGGTGGCGATGAGACGGTAGGAGAAACCGTTGGTCACTTGGCCACCGGCTCCAGGACCTCCCGGCCGCCCAAATACGGACGCAGCACCTCGGGCACGCGGACCGAGCCGTCGGCCTGCTGGTGGTTCTCCAGGATCGCCACGATCGTGCGCGGTACGGCGCACAGTGTGCCGTTGAGCGTGGCCAGTGGCCGCACCTTCTTGTCCTCGCGGACCCGGATCGACAGACGGCGGGACTGGAACTCGGTGCAGTCCGAGGTCGAGGTCAGCTCGCGGTACTTGCCCTGCGTCGGGATCCACGCCTCGCAGTCGAACTTGCGCGAGGCCGAGGCGCCGAGGTCACCGGAGGCGACGTCGATGACGCGGAACGGCAGCTCCAGCGACGTCAGCCACTGCTTCTCCCATTCCAGCAGGCGCTGGTGCTCGGCCTGCGAGTCCTCGGGGGCGACGTACGAGAACATCTCGACCTTGTCGAACTGGTGGACGCGGAAGATGCCCCGCGTGTCCTTGCCGTGCGAGCCGGCCTCGCGGCGGAAGCAGGGCGAGAAGCCCGCGTAGCGCAGCGGGAGGCGGTCGGCGTCGAGGATCTCGTCCATGTGGTAGCCGGCGAGCGCCACCTCGGAGGTGCCGACCAGGTACAGGTCGTCGCTGTCCAGGTGGTAGACGTCCTGCGAGGCCTGGCCGAGGAAGCCCGTACCGCCCATGGCCTGCGGGCGGACCAGCGCCGGCGTCAGCATCGGCGTGAAGCCGGCCGCCGTGGCCTGCGCCAGCGCGGCGTTCACCAGGGCCAGCTCCAGCAGCGCGCCGACGCCCGTCAGGAAGTAGAAACGCGAGCCTGAGACCTTCGCGCCGCGTTCGACGTCGATGGCGCCGAGCAGCTGGCCGAGCTCCAGGTGGTCCTTGGGCTGGAAGCCCTCGGCGCCGAAGTCACGGATCGTGCCGTGCGTCTCCAGGGTGACGAAGTCCTCCTCGCCGCCCACGGGGACGTCCGGGTGGACGAGGTTGCCCAGCCGGAGGAGGAGCTCCTGGGTCTCGGCGTCGGCCGCGTCGCGCTCGGCGTCGGCCGCCTTGACGTCGGCGGCGAGCTGGCTCGCCTTCTTCAGCAGCTCGGCCTTCTCGTCCCCGCTGGCCTTGGGGATCAGCTTGCCGAGCGCCTTCTGCTCGGCGCGCAGTTCGTCGAAGCGGACGCCGGACGACCTGCGCCGCTCGTCGGCAGACAGGAGAGCGTCGACGAGCGCGACGTCCTCTCCACGGGCGCGCTGGGAGGCGCGCACACGGTCGGGGTCCTCACGGAGCAGGCGAAGGTCAATCACGCGGTCAAGGCTACCGGTGCGGGGTGAGGGCCCACGACTCACTATTCCGAGATGCGGCTTACGTGAAGGTGTGAGTTAATTGCCATGCTGTCAGTAATGATCTTCGGGTTCCCTTGGTCGGGGCATGCGAGGGATGGCTGGTTGACTGGATTTCCTTGAGGAGTACGGCACTTGGGGGTGTGGTTGTCCACAGGAATCCACACCCCTCGAAGAGTTATCCACAGGCTGTGTGAAGATCTGTGGATATCGGAGTTGATCATTCCGAAACTCATGGATGGAGCTCAGGATTCCCGGGGTAAACGTCGCTTACGCCCGCTCTTGAGTGGAAATGCTCTGCTCCGAAGGGTTGCCCGAAGGAAAAGCGTGGACGAAGGGTGACCTGCGCCCCGGTGGACACGACGAGGGCATGTCAGCCGATTTGTCGACTGAGTGGCGCTCCCCTGTCGACTTGTCCCCAGGTCGAGAAGCGGACCTGTGGATAACACCTGTGGATAACGAAAATATGCTGGTAGGACTGGCCGGAAGGGGGACTGGACAGGACTGGCCGAAAGAGCGCTAGAACCGGCCGTCCTGGCACCGGGCCACCCAATCGGCCGCCGACGAGAACTCCTCGTCCGACGTGCCCGGCAGCAGCGACCGTACGTCCGCCGTGGTCGCGTCCGCGCGCGGGTACGAGCCGAGGAAGCGCACCTGGAGGCAGATCCGCTTGAGCCCCATCAGGGCCTCGGCGACCCGCCGGTCGGAGATATGGCCCTCGGCATCGATGCAGAAGCAGTAGTTGCCGATACCGGCGCCGGTCGGCCGGGACTGCAGCAGCATCAGGTTGATGCCCCGGGTGGCGAACTCGCCGAGCAGGTCGCGCAGCGCGCCGGGGTGATCGTCGCGCTGCCACAGCACGACGGACGTCTTGTCCGCGCCGGTCGGCGCCGCGGGCCGGGCGGGGCGGCCGACCAGCACGAACCGCGTCTGGGCGTTCTCCGCGTCGTGGATCCCGGTCTCCAGTGCCTCGAGGCCGTACCGGGCGGCCGCGAACTCACCTGCGAAGGCCGCGTCGTACCGGCCCTCCTGCACCAGACGGGCGCCGTCCGCGTTCGAGGCCGCCGACTCCCAGACCGCGTCGGGCAGGTTCGCCTTCAGCCAGTTGCGCACCTGCGGCTGCGCGGCCGGGTGGGCGGTGACCGTCTTGATGTCCGACAGCTTGGTACCCGGCCTGACCAGCAGCGCGAAGGTGATCGACAGCAGCACCTCGCGGTAGATCATCAGCGGCTGGCCCGCGACCAGTTCGTCGAGCGTGGTGGTGATGCCGCCCTCGACGGAGTTCTCGATCGGCACGAACGCGGCCTCGGCCTCGCCGACGCGCACCGCGTCGAGCGCGGACTGCACGGACACGTACGGGATCAGTTCCCGGGTCGCCGCCTCCGGAAGCGTGCGCAGAGCGACTTCGGTGAAGGTGCCCTCGGGGCCGAGATACGCATAGCTCGCTGGCATGTCCTCACCCTAATGGGCACCCGGAAAACCGGCTCACGTGTCTCACGATCACCGCTCCACCGGGTGACCCTCACCCCTCCAGCAACTCCTGCCCCACGTACTGCCCTTCCGCCGCCCCACCCGGCACCGCGAACAGCCCGCTCGCCTCGTGCCGGATGAACTGCGACAAGGCATCCCCCCGGTCCAGCTTGCGCTGCACCGTCACGAACCCGCGCAGCGGATCCGCCTGCCAGCAGATGAAGAGCAGACCGGCGTCCGGCACCCCGTCGGTGTCGAAGCCGTCGTGGTACGAGAACGGGCGCCGCAGCATCGCGGCACCGCCGTTCTGGTCGGGCCGGGTGATCCGCGCGTGCGCGTTGATCGGGACGACCAGGTTGCCCTCGGCGTCCGTCTTCTCCAGGTCCATCTCGGTCGTCTCGGTGCTGCCCGACAGCGGCGCCCCGTCGGACTTGCGGCGCCCGATGACGTTCTCCTGCTCCTTCAGTGAGAGTTGCTCCCAGTCGTCGAGAAGCATGCGGATGCGTCGTACGACGGCGTAGGAGCCGTTCGCCATCCAGGCCGGGTCGTTCGAGCCGGACGCCGGCACGAAGATCCGCTGGTCGAAGTCGGAGTCGGCCGGCTTCGGATTGCGCGTGCCGTCGATCTGGCCCATCAGGTTGCGTGCCGTCATGGGGTGGGCGGTGGCGCCGGGCGAGCGGTTGAAGCCGTTCATCTGCCAGCGGACCCGGGCCGCGCTGCCCGTGTCCTTCTGGATCGCGCGCAGGGCGTGGAAGGCGACCAGGGCGTCGTTGGCGCCGATCTGCACCCACAGGTCGCCGTTGCTGCGCGCCTTGTCGAGCCGGTCGGAGGAGAAGTCGGGCAGGGGGTCGAGGGCGACGGGACGCTGCTTCTGAAGGCCCGTACGGTCGAAGAAGCTGTGCCCGAAGCCGAAGGTGATGGTCAGCGACGAAGGCCCCGCATCACGTGCCACATCCGTGTCGTCCTGTGTCGTCGGCTCGCCCGCCATCAGCCGCCGGGCCGTCTGGGACCAGCGGCGCAGCAGCGCGGCCGCCTCCTTGCGGCCCGCGCCCGCGGCCAGGTCGAAGGCGACGAGGTGGCCGCGGGCCTGCAGGGCGGTGGTGATGCCGGGCTGATGTTTCCCGTGAAACATCACCTGGTCGGCGCCCAGCGAGGTGAGCGGCGTCGCCTGCGCGGGCGCGGCGGCATATCCGACGGCACCGCCCGCTGCGCCGAGCACGAGCCCGGTGGCGCCGGCGGTACCGAGCAGCGTGCGCCGCGAGATGCCTTCCTTCTGGGCGGCTTCCGGGGAAACCGCCCCCTTGGGGCTCGCCTCGGGAGTACGGGCCTCCGGAATGGACTGGTCAGCCATGGTGGGGTCAGCCGATCTGCGCGTTCTTGGAGACGGTGGTCTGGTCGATGTCGGAGGTCCGCACGGTGACGGCGATGTTCCACTCGCCCGCCATGGGGATCTGCACTCCGTTCGCCGACCAGTGTCCGGTGGTGATGTGGTCCGGGACGACGGGCAGCGGTCCGATGTCCTTGGACTCCAGGGTGAAGGCGACCTTCACCTCGGGGATGTCGAAGGCGCGGCCGTTGGGCCGCTGCACATAGACGTGCATCTCGTTGCCGCCGACCCGCGCGGGGTCGATGTCGAGCCGTACGACGCCCTTGCCGTCCGCGCCGCCGGTGTCGAAGGTCATGTCGAGGGTCACGGCCCCGGCGTCGGAGGACGAGGACGACGGCGCCGACGTGGCCGCCTCGGCCTCCTCCACCGTGCGCCCCGGTTCGGTGGACGTCAGCAGAGTGGTCACCGTGAGCAGGGCGACCGCGACGCCCGCCTCGGCCAGCACCGAGCGGCGCAGTCCGTGGCGGATCGGGTCGGCGTCCCGGACGCGCTTCTGGCGTGCGGTATCCATGGCGGCCCGCTGCCGGGCGAGCTGGGCGGCACGCTTCGGATCTGCGGCATCCGTCCGCTTGGAGCCGGAGGCCGTCTGCTTGCCGTCCTCGGCATCCGCCCGCTTGCCGTCACCAGAAGCGGCAGGTGCCGTGACCCGTTCCTTCGTGCGCTCCCGCTGTTTCCCGCCAGTCGCGGTGACCGTGTCCGTCAGCTGGGCGGTCCACCGCCGAGAGATCCATGCGATGCCGACCAGCAGCACCACGAGCCCGACCTTGACGAGCAGCAGCTGCCCGTACCGGGTGCCGGTGAGTGCCGTCCAGGAGCCGACCTGCCGCCAGGACTGGTAGAGGCCGGTCGCGACCAGCGCGACCACGCTGCCGAACGCGATCTGCGAGAACCGCCGTACGGCCCCCGCATCGAGCGCAGCCTCCGTCGGCGCCCAGTACAGCGAGACCAGCAGCGCACACAGCCCACCGAGCCAGGCCGCCACGGCGAGCAGGTGGACGACGTCGACGGGCATCGCGATCCCGGCCTGGAGGCCGACCGAGGCGTGCTCGGCCATCGCCCAGGTCGCGGCGATCCCGGCGGCCACGACACCTCCGCCGACCGCCAGTCCGAACGTCAGGTCCCGCTTCTCCTCCTCCTCGCGTTTGTCATACGCACCGAAGAGCACGGCGATGAACAGCGCCGCCGCGGCGAGCAGCAGCAGCCTGGACACCAGGGCCGCGCCCGTCTTGGTCTGCAGCACCTGCCCGAGCAGGTCCAGGTCGAAGACGTCGCCGAACTTCCCGGAGCTGGTGTAGGAGCCGCGCAGGAGGAGCAGACCGAGGGTGGCCGCGGTGAGCGCGACCCACCCCGAGACGACGAGCCGCTGTACGGCCCGTACGCCCGAGCCGCGCGGCCAGCAGGCGAGGACGAAGGCGGCACCGCCGGCCAGCACGGTGAAACCGGCGTACGACATATACCGCCCGAACCCGTACAGCCAGCCGACGACCCCGCCCCCCGCCGTCTGGTCCGACACCGTGACGGAGGTCGAGGACGGGGCGCCGATGGAGAAGGTGTAGGCGCCGGAGACGGGGTGGCTGTCGGCCGACACCACCTGGTAGGTGACGGTGTAGGTGCCGTCGGGCAGGCCCGAGTGCAGTTTCACGGCGTACGTCGTTCCGCTGACGTTGCTCGCCGCGCCGGTGTCGGCCCGCTCGCCCTTGGGGTCGAGCACGCGCAGCGAGTCGTCGGAGAGCGAGACGGTCTCGGAGAAGGTGAGCGAGACCTGTGCCGGGGCCTTGTCGACCACCGCCCCCTGCTGGGGGTCGCTGCCGGTCAGCGCGGCGTGCGCGGAGGCCGGTGCGGCGCCGGCGAGCAGCAGGCCGACGGCGGTCAGGAGCAGCAGCACCAGGCTTCGGACGCGGGGGGCGATGGTCTGCGTCAAGGGGGTCCCTCCCTCAGTGCCCGGTCTTCGGGGTGTACGTCGCCGACTTCACCGGCATGTCCACGGTGACCACGGCCGTGGCGAAGTGCAGTTCGACGGAGACCGTCTCACCCTGTTTCGGCTTGCGCTTCAGCTTCTCGAACATCAGGTGGCTTCCCCCGCTTCTGAAGACGAGTCGACCGTGTGCGGGCACCGCGACCTCTTGGGCCTCGTGCATCGCCTGCCCGACGGTCTCGTGCACGGTCACCTCACCGACGTCGCTGGTGACCGAGGTCAACTCGACCGCCTTGCCACTCGAGTTGGCGATCGTCAGGAAGCCCGCCGCCATGGAGTCGGAGACGGGTTGCGGCATGTAGGCGGAGCTGACGGAGAGGGCGCCCTCGGCGTCGTCGGAGTCCGCGCCGCAGCCGGTGAGGGCCAGCGCCCCGGCCGTCACCGCCGCCGCGACAGCGAGACGCCTCACGGTGTCTGCCCCTTGACGAGCTTGGGGAGGTCCTTGGTGTAGTCCTCGACGGTGGCGTCCTCGCCGTAGAGGACGTAACCCCCGTCGTTCTTCGGGGAGAAGGCGACGACCTGGGTGCCGTGCGTGGAGACGATCTTGCCCTTCTCCTTCTTCGGCGGGTCGATCGAGATGCCGAGTGTGCGGGCGCCGGCCTGGATGGTGTCGAAGTCGCCGGACAGTCCGACGACTTGGGGGTCGATGCCCTTGAGCCACTTGCCGAGCGCGGACGGGGTGTCCCGCTCCGGGTCGGTGGTGACGAACACGATCTGCAGCTCGTCCTGTTCCGCCTTGGGCAGCTGCTTCTTGGCGACGGCGATGTTGTTCATCGTCAGGGGGCAGACGTCGGGGCAGTTGGTGTAGCCGAAGTAGATCAGCGTCGGCTTGCCCGCGGTCTCCTTGCGGAGGTCGTACTGCTTGCCCCGGGTGTCGGTCAGGACCAGGTCCGGCTTCTCGAAGGGCTGGTCGAGGACGGTGGCGGCCCGGTCGGAGCCGGCCTCCTCGGACACCATGGTGACGGGCGATCCGCCGTCGTCACCGCCGCTGCAGGCGGACAGGGTCAGGGTGGCGGCGGCGAGCAGCGCAGCCGCGGTGAACGTCTTCTTACGCATGGAAAAGTCCCAGATGTGAGGTCTCCGGTGCGCACCGGGGTGCAGGACGACGCCTCATGCATCGTCCGGACCCGGCGCGCACCGACGGAACGGAAGGCTTCAGGCGTTGCTGCGCCGACGGCCGGCCAGCACGCCGTACGCCACACCGGCCGCACCGACGACGATGCCGACGACGGCGAGGACACGGGCTGTGGTGTCGGTGCTGTCGGCGGGCTCGGCGGTGTCGGACGCGGTGTTCGCGGCGGCTGCCGAGGCGTCGTCGGTGCTCTCCTCTGCCGTCGAGGAGCCGTGGCTGTGGCCGTCCTCCTCGGCCTCGGACAGTGCGAGCACCGGCGCCGGGTTCTCCGGCTCCTCCTGGCCTTCCTGCGGGACCTCGATCCAGCGGACGACCTCGTCGTTGGAGTACGTCTGGATGGCCTTGAAGACCAGCTCGTCGGTGTCCTCGGGCAGCGCGCCGACGGAGACCGGGAACTTCTGGAAGAAGCCGGCCTTGATGCCGTCGCCCTTGGCGGTCCAGGTGACCTTGCTGACGGCCTCGGTGATCTGCTCGCCGTGCGAGTCGATCGGCTTGTCCAGCTCGGACTTGGTGACCTTGATGTCCCAGCCCTGCACCGGCTCCGGCATCACCGAGGACAGCGGATGGTCGGCCGGGAAGTTGATCTCGAGCTTCGTGGTCGAGGCGTTGTCGCGCTCGTTGGGGACCTTGAAGTCGACGACCGCGTAGCCGCCCTTGGCGGCCGTGCCCTCGGGCTGCACGGAGACGTGCGCGAAGCAGGGGGAGGACAGAACGACGACGGCCGAGGCGGCGACGGCGCCGACGGCGGTGATACGGGAAGCCTTCATGGGCGGTGAGCACTCCACTTCGAGTGAGGATCCGGTGGTGGTGAAGAGGGGTACGCGTGCGTGCGGGTTGATTCCTCGACGACCCTGGACAGGGCTGCACGCGCGTGTGCCGCGCGACGGCGGCACTCACCCTTCGGCCGGATTCCGAACGAAGTGGCGGTCGCGTCGCGTCAGGCGGCGAGAGCGAGCGCGGCGGACGGCGGCCCGCGCCGGATCACCGTGTGCTGGAGTGCGGTCGTACGGGGCTGGGGGCAGGTGGGCGCGGCGGCGCGCCGGAAGCGCGGGCCGGCCTCGGGCGCCGCCGGGAGCCCCGCGCACAGGGCGCGCACCAGCGCGAGCGCCCCGCGCAGGGACCGTACGAGCGCCCCTTCCGTGACCGAGTACGCCGAGAGTTCCGCCAGGCGCAGCAGGGCGAGGTCCCCGCGGCGCAGCAGCCAGCCGACGGCGATCGCCGCGAGGACGTGGCCGAGCAGCATCGGCAGGGACGGCAGCAGCGCGGCCGGGGAACCGGCGGCGGTGGCCATGGCGTCCGCCGGGTGGTGCGCGGCCTGTGCTCCCGCGTCGGGGGAGATCCCCGCGTCCGTGAGGATCCGCTGGGCCTGCGCCGGGCTGATCGCCGCCGCCGTGGTCCCGCAGACCAGCCGCGCGGCCTGTTCGACCAGGGAGGCGTCGGACGCCGGCGGGGCGGAGGCCGTGAGCGGGGTCGACCCGTGCTGTCCCAGCCCGAACAGCGTGTGCAGCGCGATCTGTCCGGCCGCGAGCAGCGCCGCGATCCCGGGCAGCGAGCGCTCGCGACCGGCGAGCGGCGCGGCGACCACGAGCACCGCGAGGAATCCCGCGCCCAGCGTCCACAGCGGAACCCCGCCGGACGCGAGCGCGTGCCCGCCCACGGACAGCACGACGCAGACCGCGGCGAACACCGCGGCCCGCAGGATCCGGAGGTCGGTTCCGGAGCGCACCGTGCGCGGCTGGGGGGCAGTCATGGCGGGCTCATCATCGCACTGGCCGGGTCGCCGCCGTACGGCAGGTCCGCAAGATTCCGTACCGTCCGGAAGATCACCAACTGCCTCGGACCAGCCCGACTGGTGTATGCGGGCCCCACATACACCGCCTGCCACCCCTGGCACATCCACCATATGGGCGGCATCACGTCGGTTTCGCGCTTACACCCGGGTACGCGCGGTAATACGTAACGGTATGTCGAGCCGCGGCCAGGAGGCTGGAGCATGAGCATCTGGTGGTCACTCCATCTTCGGCGCGAGGCCGCAAGCGTTCCGCTCGCCCGCCGCCTGCTGCTCGGCACGATGGAGACGGCGGGCGTCGACCCCGACGTCTCGTACGACCTCTCTGTGGCCCTGACCGAGGCCTGTGCGAACGCCGTGGAGCACGGCGGGGACACCGTGCACGGCTGCACCTCGGAGGCGTACCGGGTCACCGCCTACCTGGACGGCGAGAAGTGCCGTATCGAGGTCGCCGACTCGGGGCCGGGATTCGCCCGTCCCCAGGCCCGTCCGGCGCTCGCCCGCCCCGACGCCGAGTACGGCCGTGGCCTGTGCCTGATCGAGGAGCTCGCCGACCACGTCCACATCGGCAACAAGCCGGGACCGGGCGGGGCGGTGGTGAGCTTCGACAAGATCCTCAAGTGGCGTGACAACTCCCCTCTGATGACGGCGTCCTGAACCCCGCGGGGAAGCGGACCTCCGGCCGGGCACCCCGTAGGTACCCGGCCGTCAGTCCGACGTCAGCCCTTCAACGAGGCCATCCACGCCTCGACCTCGGCGGAGCGACGAGGCAGCGCGGCCGACAGATTCCGGTTCCCGTCCTCGGTCACCAGGATGTCGTCCTCGATGCGGACACCGATACCGCGGTACTCCTCCGGCACCGTCAGGTCGTCGGCCTGGAAGTACAGGCCCGGCTCCACCGTCAGGCACATCCCGGGCTCCAGGACGCCCTCCACATACGTCTCGGTCCGCGCGGCAGCGCAGTCGTGGACGTCCATGCCGAGCATGTGCCCGGTCCCGTGCAGTGTCCACCGCCGCTGCAGCCCCAGCTCCAGCACCCGCTCGACCGGCCCCTCGACCAGCCCCCACTCGACCAGCTTCTCGGCGAGCACGCGCTGCGCGGCGTCATGGAAGTCCCGGTACTTCGCGCCCGGCTTCACTGCCGCGATCCCGGCCTCCTGAGCCTCGTACACCGCGTCGTAGATCTTCTTCTGGATCTCGCTGAAGCGTCCGTTGATCGGCAGCGTGCGCGTGACGTCGGCGGTGTAGTACGTGTGCGTCTCCACGCCTGCGTCCAGCAGCAGCAGGTCACCGGAGCGCACGGGCCCGTCGTTGCGCACCCAGTGCAGCGTGCAGGCGTGCGGGCCGGCCGCGCAGATGGAGCCGTAGCCGACGTCGTTGCCCTCCACGCGCGCGCGGAGGAAGAACGTGCCCTCGATGTAGCGCTCGGAGGTCGCCTCGGCCTTGTCGAGGACCCGCACCACGTCCTCGAAGCCACGCGTCGTGGAGTCGACGGCCTTCTGCAGCTCGCCGATCTCGAACTCGTCCTTGACCAGCCGCATCTCGGAGAGGAACACCCGCAGCTCCTCGTCGCGCTCGGCGGTGACCTTGTCGGTCAGGGCCGCCTCGATGCCGGCGTCGTAGCCGCGGACGACCCGGACCGGGCCGGTTGCCTCGCGCAGGGCGTCGGCCAGCTCGCGCACGTCGGAGGCCGGGATGCCGTACAGCTGCTCCGCCTCGGTGAGCGAGTGCCGGCGGCCGACCCACAGCTCGCCCTGGCCGGAGAGCCAGAACTCGCCGTTCTCGCGGTCGGAGCGGGGCAGGAGGTAGATCGTCGCCTGGTGGCCCTCACCCTTGGGCTCCATGACCAGGACGCCGTCCTCGGTCTGGTTGCCGGTGAGGTACGCGTACTCGACCGAGGCCCGGAAGGGGTACTCGGTGTCGTTCGAGCGGGTCTTCAGGTTGCCCGCGGGGATCACCAGACGCTCGCCGGGGAAGCGCGCGGACAGCGCGGCACGGCGGGCGGCGGTCTCGGCGGCCTGGGCGATCGGCTGCAGGTCGTGCAGCTCGGTGTCGGCCCAGCCGGACTTCATGTTCTCCGCCAGCTCGTCGGACACGCCCGGGTACAGGCCGTTCTTCCGCTGCTTGATCGGCTCTTCGGTCTCTTCCGGGGTCTCCGGGGTGAGCTCGTCGGCCACGGTCATCCTCCTAGATACGGCACTGGACCCCCTCCATCGTACGGTCGCACGGAAGGGGGCCCAGGGCCGAAAGACCTCTTACTGCCTCACTCGAAACGCGCCGCCAGCAGGACGACGTCCTCCTCGCTGTCCCCCGTGTCCAGCCCGTCCGGCAGGACGGTCCGCAGAATGTGGTCGACGATCGCCTCCGGGTCGCGCCGCTTGGCCCTGGACAGTCCGGCCGCCGCCGCATGGAGCCGGGCGAAGGCGCGGTCGACGGGATCGCCGGTGCGCTGCAGCAGCCCGTCGGTGTAGAGCAGAACCGTCTCTCCCGCCGTTGCCTGCACCTCCACGCTCGGCGCCTCCCAGCAGGCGAGCATGCCCAGCGGGGCCGAGACGGAGGTCTCCACGAACTCCGTGCGCCGCTCCCCGATCAGCAGCGGCGGGGTGTGCCCGGCACCGGCCAGCGTGATCTTGTGAAGGTCGGGCTCGCAGTAGGCGAACAGCGCGGTGGCCGAGCGGGCGGGCTCGGTCAGCCGCAGCAGCAGCTCCAGGTCGGACAGGACGGCGACCGGGTCCTCGCCCTCCATCACGGCGTACGCCCGCAGCGACGCCCGCAGCCGTCCCATCGCGGCGACGGCGCTGGGCCCCGACCCGGTGACCGAGCCGACGGCGAGACCGAGGGCCGCGTCCGGCAGCGGCAGCGCGTCGTACCAGTCGCCGCCGCCGCGCGGGCCGGTGCGGTGCCGGGCGGCGAGCTGGACGCCGGAGACGCGGGGCAGCCGGGAGGGGAGCAGTTCCTCGGAGATCG
>NZ_JBQQCE010000010.1:0-48736 GCF_052245645.1 Streptomyces sp. KR55
ACCTCAACGAGTGCCGCCGCATGGGCATCAAGGTGCTCCCGCCGAACGTCAACGAGTCCGAGTCCAACTTCGCCGCGCAGGGCGACGACGTGATCCTCTTCGGCCTGTCCGCCGTGCGCAACGTCGGCACCAACGTCGTCGAGTCGATCATCAAGTGCCGCAAGGCCAAGGGGAAGTACGCCTCGTTCCCCGACTATCTCGACAAGGTCGAGGCGGTCGTCTGCAACAAGCGCACCACGGAATCGCTGATCAAGGCCGGCGCCTTCGACTCGATGGGCCACACCCGCAAGGGACTGATGGCGCAGTACGAGCCGATGATCGACAACGTGGTCGCGGTCAAGCGCAAGGAGGCCGAGGGCCAGTTCGACCTCTTCGGCGGCATGGGCGAGGACGACACCAGCGAGCCCGGGTTCGGGCTCGACGTGGAGTTCTCCACCGAGGAGTGGGACAAGACCTATCTCCTCGCCCAGGAGCGGGAGATGCTCGGCCTGTATGTCTCCGACCACCCGCTCTTCGGCCTGGAGCACGTGCTGTCGGACAAGGCCGACGCGGGCATCGCCCAGCTCACCGGCGGTGAGCACGCGGACGGCGCGGTCGTCACCATCGGCGGCATCATCTCGGGCCTCCAGCGCAAGATGACCAAGCAGGGCAACGCCTGGGCGATCGCCACCGTCGAGGACCTCGCGGGCTCCATCGAGTGCATGTTCTTCCCGGCGACCTACCAGCTGGTGTCGACCCAACTCGTCGAGGACGCCGTGGTGTTCGTCAAGGGACGCCTCGACAAACGCGAGGACGTGCCGCGCCTGGTCGCGATGGAGCTGATGGTCCCCGACCTGTCGAACGCGGGCACCAACGCGCCCGTGGTGCTCACCATCCCGGCGACGAGGGTCACCCCGCCCATGGTCAGCCGGCTCGGCGAGATCCTCAGTCACCACAAGGGCGACAGTGAGGTGCGCATCAAGCTCCAGGGGCCGACCAAGACGACCGTGCTGCGGCTGGACCGGCACCGGGTGAAGCCGGATCCGGCACTGTTCGGCGATCTGAAGGTGCTGCTGGGCCCGTCCTGCCTCGCAGGCTGAGCACTCGCAGGCTGAGCAATCGACGTACGCGAGGGGCGCATCCGGTACCGGATGCGCCCCTTGTCATGTGCCTGGGCTGCAACAGCCCGTCACGCAGATGTCAGTTGTGGCCGAAGCGCTTGTGTCGCCCCTTGCGGGCCATGTCGCCGGGCGTCACCTGCGCAGCGTGCTCCTCGGCGTCCGGCTCCAGCGAGGACTGCCGGCCCTCGTGCTGGCCGCGCTCGGACTGGGGCTGCTTTCGGTCACGGTTCTTGTTCTTGGCCATGGTGATGCCTCCTGTGGGGGATCTAGGGGCCAGGGCCGGGACCAGATTCACATAGGCTGACAACAAGCGCATTTCGGATAATTACCGTATGTAACAGGCGTTGTCGTCGAGCGAATCCCGGAAACGCCACGCCGAAGATCGAGTTCGGGCCGTTAACCCACGCGTGGTCGGGCAGACTCGAAGCAAGCCCGAAGCAAACCTCCCGGGAAGAGGGTGAGTCGTGTGGACCGCTGCATCGTCCTGGTGGACGCCGGGTATCTGCTGGGGGCCGCCGCAAGTCTCCTCGCCGGAGAACCCTCGCGGTCCCGCATCACCGTCGACCACACCGCTCTCATCCACGGTCTGCGTGAACGCGCCGAGTCCGACACGGAACGACCACTGCTGCGCATCTACTGGTTCGACGGCGCCCCCGACCGCGTCCCCCAGCCCGAGCACCGCAGGCTGCGCGTGATGCCCCGGGTCACGGTCCGGCTCGGCGCGCTGACCCGCAGTGACGGCCGCTGGAACCAGAAGGGCGTCGACGCCGCGATGCATGCCGAGCTCACCGAGCTGGCCCGCAACCGCGCCTGCTCCGACGTCGTCCTGGTCACCGGCGACGGCGATCTGCTGCCGGGCATGATGGCGGCCAAGGAGCACGGGGTCGCCGTACACCTGTGGGCCGTGCAGGCCGCCGACGGTGACTACAACCAGTCCGAGGACCTGGTCGCCGAGGCCGACGAGCGGCGGGTGCTCGACCGGGCGTGGATCACCAAGGCCGTACGGGCCAAGGACCTGGGCGGGGTCTGCGCACCGCCGCCCGCGCCGCGGCCCGAGATCGCCGCGATCCTCTCCGCTCCGCTGCCCGACGCCTCGCTCGCCCCGGCCGCCGAGCGGACCGCCCAGGAGGCGTCGCACCCTGCGCCGGCCGCGGCGCAGAACGGCGGCGAGGAGCGGGTGCCGGCACCCAAGGGGGTACCGACGCCGAAGGACCTGGCCGCGCTGCGGGCTCCTGGTGCCCAGGCCGCCCAGCATCCCACCACCGCGACCCTGCGCTGGTCCTCCGACAAGGGGTGGGTGGACCGGTCCGGCGCGGCCGCCGAGCCGCCCGAGGTCGCGACGATGCCGACGCTCGCGCAGCTCACCACCGCGGAGCAGCGGTGGGCCGACCGCGAGGAGGACATCACGACGGTCGGCGGGGACCCCTACGAGGTGGGGCAGGTGTTCGCCCGGCGGTGGATGTCCCGGCTCGGCGACCAGGGGCATCTGCAGAAGCTGTCCGGGATGTATCCGCGGATCCCGCATCGGATCGACGGGGAGCTGCTGCGGTACGCCGCCCGGTTCGGGCTGCTGGCGCACAAGGACGACCAGATCGACGAGCACGACCGGTATGCGATCCGGGCGGGCTTCTGGCGCGAGGTGGATGTGCGCACGGCGGCGGAGCACGCCCCCGCGGGGGAGTAGCGGCCTGCGAGCGGGGATCTGGTCGGCATGGCCGATTCCGGTCTGGCCGGAATGACTGATTCCGACTGTTCTGGGTCAAGAGGCCGCCCCGGGCGTGGGCGGAAGGCGCGGACCCCGTAGTCTCGTCCCTTGTGAGTACGCGTGCGGCACAGGCCTTCCGGGACAGTGGCGAGGTCGTGTGCGCGGTACGCGGACTGACCAAGACCTACCCCGCGGTCCGCGCGCGGCGCGGGGCACCGGGGACGCCCGAGGTGCGGGCCACCGACGACGTACGGCTGGAAGTGCGGCGGGGTGAGATCTTCGGGCTGCTCGGGCCGAACGGGGCCGGCAAGTCCACCCTCGTACGACAGCTCACCGGGCTGATGCGGCCCGACCGCGGCAGTGTCGAGATCCTCGGGCACGACATCGTGCGCCATCCGGAGCGTGCCTCGCGCCTTCTCGCCTACCTCGGGCAGGAGTCCACCGCCCTCGATGAACTCACGGTGTCCCTCGCCGCCGAGACCACCGGGCGGCTGCGCGGCCTGGACGTGCGGCGGGCCCGGGCCGAGCGGGACGCCGTACTCGACGAACTGGGGCTGACCGAGATCGCCGGGCGGCCGCTGAAGAAGCTGTCCGGCGGGCAGCGGCGGCTGGCCTGTGTCGCGGCGGCGCTGGTGGGGGAACGGCCGCTGCTCGTCCTCGACGAGCCGACCGCCGCCATGGACCCGGTGGCCCGCCGGGCGGTGTGGTCCGCCGTCGACCGGCGGCGCGGCGAGCGCGGGACGACCGTGGTGCTGGTCACCCACAACGTCATCGAGGCCGAGACCGTGCTCGACCGGGTCGCCGTCCTGGACAGGGGACGCGTGATCGCCTGCGACTCGCCCTCCGGGCTGAAGGAGCGGGTCGCCGGCGAGGTGCGGGTCGAGCTGGTGTGGCGGGAGCGGGCGCCGCTCGACGTGCCCGAGGTGGCCGCGCTGCGGGACCGGGCCGTGGAGTCCGGGCGCCGCTGGACGTTGCGGCTGGCCCCCGACGAGGCCCGCGCGGTCGTGTCCACGGTCACCGGCGGGGCCGCCTTCGCCGCCCTCGACGACTTCACCCTGGCCACGCCGAGCCTGGAGGACGTGTACATGGCGCTGGGCGGCGCCGCCGAGCAGGGACTGGTGAAGGCGTGAGCGAGCAGGCCGTGGGCACGTCGGTCTTGAATGGAGGGGCCGTCGTATCCGTAAGGAACAGGGCGACCGCCGAAGTGAACCCCAGAAAGGGGAGCAGCGCGACGTGAGTGCCGTACCCACAGAGGTTCTGCCGGGCAGCGCCCGGACCCTGGACGGTCCGGTCGTGGGCCCGGCCGAACTCGCGCCGCCCGCGCGGCTGTGGCCGTCTCTCGCGGCCGTGTACCGGGCACAGCTGTCCCGGGCACGGGTGGCCCGGATCCCGCTGCTGTTCGTGGCGACCTTCCAGTCCATCGGCATCATGATCATGATGCGCGGGGTCGTGGACGGCGGGGGCGAGGCCCAGACGGTGGTGGCCGGCTCGTCGGTCGTGGTCGTCGCCTTCGTCGCGCTGAACCTCCTCGCGCAGTACTTCGGGCAGCTCCGCGCCACCGGCGGGCTCGACCACTACGCCACGCTGCCGGTACCGCCCGCGGCGGTGGTGCTGGGGGCGGCGGGGGCGTACGCG
This sequence comes from Streptomyces sp. KR55, assembly GCF_052245645.1. Taxonomy (NCBI): domain Bacteria; kingdom Bacillati; phylum Actinomycetota; class Actinomycetes; order Kitasatosporales; family Streptomycetaceae; genus Streptomyces; species Streptomyces sp. KR55. Next base: position 4,441 of record NZ_JBQQCE010000010.1, read on the forward strand.
TCCTTCACCGTGCCGGGGACGCTGGTGACGGCCGTCGTCGGGTGCGTGCTGTTCGGGCTGCCGCTGACCAACCTGTGGATCCTGCTCGCGGTGATCCCGCTCGCCGGCGCGGCGCTCTCCGGACTCGGCGCGGTCTTCGGGCTGCTGGCGCCGCGGCCGGAGCTGGCCACGCTGCTGGGGCAGCTGGGGATGTCGGCGGCGCTGCTCCTCGGCGTGCTGCCGCCGGAGCGGATGCCGGAGATCGTGCGGTTCGCCCGGGATCTGCTGCCGTCGACGTACGGGGTGGAGGCGTACGCGCGGACCTTCTCGGCCAGCCCCGAGTGGGCCGTGGTCGCTGGTGACCTCGCCGTCTGTGCGGGGGTCGGGGTGATCTCGCTGGCCGCCGCCACCTGGGCGTACCGCCGGGCTGCCGTCCGGTGACGCGCCGCCCGGGTGGGCCTGGCACGATGTCAGGGTGACAGCTCCGTTGACACCGCCTCCGCCGCCGCATGAACAGTCCTCGCACAGTGCGTGGCCGCCTGCCCCCGGCGGGTCCGGACACGTGGTCGGCGCGCCTGATCACGTCGCTCACGGAACCAAGGATCAGGACGGTCCCGGGATGAAGACCGAAGTGCGGGAGGCCGCCGTGATCACGGTGGCGGTGGCGCTCGGTGGGGCGCTGCTCGGGGTGCTGTGGTGCTGGCTGGCGCCTCGGGTGCCGCTGGTCGGTGACGTGGTGGACGACACATGGGTCGTGTACCTCAAGGACACCGAGGGGGAGCAGTCGATCGGGGTCGACGGAACGTTCACTCTGCTTGCGTTGGCGTTCGGGTTCGTCAGTGCGGTCGTGGTGTTCGTGCTGCGGCGGCGTGGGGGCGTGCCGGTGGTGGTGGCGCTGGGGGTCGGGGGGTTGCTCGGGTCGTTGCTCGCCTGGCGGGTGGGGGTGTGGCTCGGGCCTGCGCAGGATGTGTTGGCGCAGGCCAAGGATGTGGGTAAGGGGGTGACGTTCTCGGCGCCGTTGAGGTTGGGGGCGAAGGGGGCGTTGCTGGCGTGGTCCCTGGCCGGGTTGCTGGTGCATTTGGGGTTGACGGCGTTGTTCGGGCCTCGGGATCCGGAGCCGGTGGGGTATGGGCCTGCGGGGTATGAGCGCCCGTAGGGGTTTGAGGGCGCCCGGTGTTGGCGCTGGGGGCGGGGCGTCGCGCAGCCCGGCGCTGATGGGGTGCCGCCCGCGCCCACCCGTGCCGCCCTGGGGGTCCCCCCTCTGGGGGAGGCACGAATGCCCGCGGTTTGACGTCGGGGTCCCGCAGCTACGTCAGTCAGGCCGGGCGGTGGCCGTGGTTTGAGCGGCGTTTTTTGGTGCGCCACTTGCGCTTGCGTGTTTTCTTCGACATGTCCTTTTTCCTTAACCGAGGAAGGGCATGTCGTCGAGGGGTTACGCGCGGCCGATCCGGGCCAGGGTGGCGTTGGTGAGGTGGGCCAGGTCGTGGGGGGAGAGTTCGGCTTCCAGGCCGCGGCGGCCGGCCGAGATGCAGATCGTGGGGTGGGTGGTGGCCGAGGCGTCCAGGACCGTGGGGAGTTTCTTGCGCTGGCCCAGGGGCGAGATGCCGCCCCGGACGTAGCCCGTCGTGCGTTCCGCGAGGGTCGGGTCGGCCATCGTGGCCCGTTTGCCGCCCACCGCCGAGGCCAGGGCCTTCAGGTCCAGGGAGCCGGCCACCGGGACCACGGCCACGGTCAGGGTGCCGTCGACGTCCGCGACCAGCGTCTTGAAGACCCGGTCCGGTGAGACGCCCATCGCCTCGGCCGCCTCCTCGCCGTAGGACGGGTGGGCGGGGTCGTGGTCGTAGGAGTGGATCGTGTGGTCCACGCCCGCGGCCGTCAGCGCCACCGTCGCGGGCGTGCCGCCCACCCGTCGCCCGCCACCACCCCTATTCGAATGCGCTCCGCGCGCCCCTTTTTCCTGCTGCTGTTTCTTCGCTTTCTTCGCCATCCGGGTGTTTCCCTGTTCAGTTCAGACTCGTCGGGCCGCGCGTCAGATCCGACGCGGGCAGTGACGGCAGGCTACGGATGACGGCCGTCTCGGAGCGAAGGAGTTTCAGTTCGTCGCGCAGGCGGGACGCGGTGTCCGGCGCCTGCAGGAGCCGCTGCTTGGTCGGGATGTCGTGCATCATCGCCGCCGCCACCAGGTACGACACCACGGACGGTTCGTCCGGCAGGTCCCCGCCGGTGGTCAGCGACCGCTCCCGCGCTCCCGCCAGCCGCTTCTGGTACTGGCGGAACGCGCGCAGCACGCCCTCGGCCAGCGCCCCCGCCTCGTCGCCCGGCTCCTCCGCCAGCTCCTCCAGTTCGGCCGTCAGATACGGCCCCGACGCGTCCACCGACCGCAGCTGCACCCGGGTCGTCCCGGTCGCCAGCACCTCGAACGTGCCGTCGGGACGCTCCCGGATCGTCGCGGCGTCGGCCACGCAGCCCACGCCGTGGAAGGCCTTGGCCGGGTCGCTGCCGAAGCCGGCCGCGGATCCCCGCTCGGGCAGGGCCGTCGGGTCGGGCATGCCGGGCGCGCTCGGTGCCACCTCATGGCCGTCGCGGATCGCCACGACGGCGAAGCGGCGCGGTTCGTCCTCGGGGGTCTTCAGGAGCGCGCGCATCATGGCGCGATAGCGCTCCTCGAAGATGTTCAGGGGGAGCACGAGCCCCGGGAACAGTACAGAGTTCAGGGGGAAGAGCGGCAGCCGGACGGTGGTCACGACGCAAGAGCCTAATGGTCGTCGGAGGGCACGCGTCCGCCGCGCACGTTCCGCGGGCCGGTGAGCCCGCTCAGTTGCGCCGCAGCAGCCGGGTCGCCCCCGCCGCCACCGTCGTCGCGAGGACCCAGCCCAGCAGGATCAGTGCGGCCGCCAGCCACTGCCAGCCGCCGTGCAGCTGCCAGTAGCCCACCTGGCCCAGCTCGATGACCGGAAGCAGCAGGTCGAGGGCGAAGAGGGCCGGGTTCCAGGGCGGGTCCCCGGCATTGGCACCGGCCTGGGGCCGCCCGGCGTACCAGAAGGCGAGCGAGCCCGCCGCCCACAGCACCGCCATCCACACCGCGGCCCGCCCCGGCCGGTATCCGTAGGCCACCGTCAGGTCCTGTGCGTACCCCCAGAGCTTGGCGGCCGGCGGCAGGGTCTCGCGGCGGCGGCGCTGTTTGGCGAGCAGCACCTCGCGGGCGTCCTCGTCCTCACCGCCGTTGCGCAGTACGGCGGCCAGGCGCTCGTACGGCTCCGGGTGGTACTCGGCGGTGGCGGCGGCCACCCAGTCGAGGCGCTCGGACAGCGGGAACGGGCCCTGCGGCACCAGGTTCTCGTACGCGAAACCGGGCATGTGCAGATTGCCCGGGCCCGGCCAGCTGCCCGCCCGGTCGACGAGGTTGACGATCCGCGCCCCGGACAGTACGACCTTGCCGCGCTGCGGCCGCTCCCCGAGAAAACGCAGTTCGGGCACCTGGACGCGGCGCAGCGACAACTCCTGCTCGTCGGTGAAGGTGAAGCGGGCGCGTTCGAGGTCGACCGCGTCGCCGAACCGGCCGTCGTCCAGCCGCACCCCGCCCTGGCACTCGAACCGCTGGATCCGGGTCCCGCGCGCGGGCGTCGTGCCGCTCAGCTGGATGCTGCCGACGGCCGCCGGGCTGAGGTACAGGGTGCGCTCGACGGTCAGCTGGGGCGCGTTCAGGGCGAGGCGGCTGTACGGGTTGCGCAGCCGGGCCCCGCGCAGGCTGAGTGAGACGCCGACCTGCGCGCCGCGCAGACTCAGCTCGCCGTACGACTCCAGCATCTCGGCCTGCAGGTCCTGGCCGACGGTCATGCCGTCCGCGACGATCGAGCGGCCGGTGCGGTCCCGGTGGACGACGGCCTGGTTGAGCAGCAGGTCGGTGCCGATCTGCGCGTCGGTCAGCCGGACCCCGTTGTGGAAGCGGCAGCGCGGAAGGTGCAGGTCGCCCTCGGTGTGCACCCGGGCCGCCTCCAGCCGCGGCACCGAGCAGTTCACCAGCCGTACGGTCTTGAACCGAGCCTCCGGGAGCAGGACCTCCTGCTCGAAGCGGCAGTCCCGCAGCTCGACGTACGGCGTCACCGAGCCGCCCGCGAGGTCCAGGCTGCCGCTGATCCGCACGCCGGTCAGCTTCAGCGAGGAGACGCGGCCGGCGAGGGCGGGCGGCCCGTCGAGGAGCAGCCAGCACACTATGCGGGCCCGCACGGTCCGCTCGGGGCCCCACGCGTGCCCGCCGTGCGGATCGTCGACGACGGTGTCCCCGCTGCTCAGGTCGTACGCGGTGCCGTTGCGGAAGGCCTGCCACATGCCGGCCTCGGCGGCGGTCAGATCGTCCGGCAGGTCCCCGTCCCGGATGCCGGCCCCCTCGCTCACGGTGCTTCTTCCTCCTGTTGCTCATGGGTTTCGTACAACCGTTCATGCCCGCTGAGTGACGCCCCGAACGCTGAAAGTGAAGGGGATCTTCCGGGTCGTGTATCAGCCATTGATACGCGCGAACGGCGTCCCATCCGGGTCTGCGAGAATTGAGCACGTGATCTCCCGAATCGATCTGCGCGGCGACACCCTCCCGGAGGGCCCCGCCCTGCGCGACCTGCTGCCCCGAGCCGACTTCGACGTCTCGGCCGCCCTGGAGAAGGTGCGCCCGATCTGCGAGGCCGTGCATCATCGGGGCGACGCGGCGCTGATCGACTTCGCCGAGAAGTTCGACGGCGTGAAGCTCGACCAGGTGCGGGTGCCGGCCGCGGCGCTGACCCGTGCCCTGGAGGAACTCGACCCGGCCGTGCGCGCGGCCCTGGAGGAGTCCATCCGCCGCGCCCGCCTCGTCCACCGCGAGCAGCGCCGCACGTCCCACACCACCCAGGTCGTGCCCGGCGGCTCGGTGACCGAGAAGTGGGTGCCGGTGGACCGCGTGGGGCTGTACGCCCCCGGCGGCCGGTCCGTCTACCCGTCCTCCGTGATCATGAACGTCGTGCCCGCCCAGGAGGCCGGCGTCGAGTCGATCGCGCTCGCCTCGCCCGCCCAGGCCGAGTTCAACGGCCTGCCGCACCCGACGATCCTCGCCGCGTGCGCGCTGCTGGGCGTCGACGAGGTGTACGCCGCCGGCGGTGCCACGGCCGTCGCGATGTTCGCGTACGGCACCGAGTCCTGCCCGCCCGCCAACATGGTCACCGGCCCCGGCAACATCTGGGTCGCCGCCGCCAAGCGCTACTTCACCGGCAAGATCGGCATCGACGCCGAGGCCGGCCCGACCGAGATCGCGATCCTCGCGGACGAGACGGCCGATCCGGTGCACGTCGCCTCCGACCTGATCAGCCAGGCCGAGCACGACCCGCTCGCCGCCGCCGTCCTCGTCACCGACTCCGTCGAGCTGGCGGACGCGGTGGAGAAGGAGCTGGAGCCGCAGGTCGCGGCCACCAGGCATATCGAGGACCGGATCCGCCCGGCGCTCGCCGGCAAGCAGTCCGCGGTCGTGCTGGTGGACGGGATCGAGGAGGGGCTGCGCGTCGTCGACGCGTACGGCGCCGAGCACCTGGAGATCCAGACCCGCCAGGCCTCCGAAGTCGCCGACCGGGTCCGCAACGCGGGTGCGATCTTCATCGGTCCCTGGGCGCCCGTCTCGCTCGGCGACTACGCGGCCGGCTCCAACCACGTCCTGCCCACCGGCGGCTGTGCCTGCCACTCCTCGGGCCTGTCCGTGCAGTCCTTCCTGCGCGGCATCCACATCGTCGACTACACGCGGGACGCACTGGCCGAGGTCGCGCACCATGTGGTGACGCTGGCAGAGGCGGAAGACCTGCCGGCGCACGGCGCGGCGATCAAGGCGAGGTTCGGTTGGAAGGTACCCGAAGGCAAGTGACAGGCATCGACGATCTCCCCGTACGGGACGAGCTGCGCGGCAAGTCCCCCTACGGCGCGCCCCAGTTGGACGTTCCCGTACGGCTCAACACCAACGAGAACCCCTACCCGCTGCCCGAGCCGCTGGTCGAACGGATCGCCGAGCGGGTGCGTGAGGCGGCCCGGAACCTCAACCGCTACCCGGACCGGGACGCGGTCGAGCTGCGCACGAAGCTCGCCGAGTACCTGACGAACACGTCGGGCTACGAGGTCGGCCCCGCGAACGTCTGGGCCGCCAACGGCTCCAACGAGGTCATCCAGCAGTTGCTGCAGACCTTCGGCGGACCGGGCCGCACGGCGATCGGCTTCGAACCGTCGTACTCGATGCACGGCCTGATCGCGCGTGGCACGGGCACCGGCTGGATCTCCGGGCCGCGGGGTGACGACTTCACCATCGACCTCGCGGCGGCCGAGAAGGCCATCGCCGAGAACCAGCCCGACGTCGTCTTCATCACCACCCCCAACAACCCCACGGGCAACGCGGTTCCGCCCGAGACGGTCCTCGCGCTGTACGAGGCCGCGCAGGCGGCGAAGCCGTCGATGGTGGTGGTCGACGAGGCGTACATCGAGTTCAGCCACGGCGCCTCGCTGCTGCCGCTGTTGGAGGGCCGCCCGCACCTCGTCATCTCGCGGACCATGTCGAAGGCGTTCGGGGCGGCCGGCCTGCGCCTCGGCTATCTCGCCGCGCACCCGCCCGTCGTGGACGCGGTGCAGCTCGTACGGCTGCCGTACCACCTGTCGGCCGTCACCCAGGCGACCGCGCTGGCCGCCCTGGAGCACACCGACACCCTGCTCGGCTATGTCGAGCAGCTGAAGGCCGAGCGGGACCGGCTGGTCGGCGAACTGCGCGCGATCGGCTACGAGGTGACGGAGTCCGACGCGAACTTCGTACAGTTCGGGCGGTTCCCGGACGCCCAGGAGGCCTGGCGGAAGATCCTCGACCGGGGCGTCCTGGTCCGGGACAACGGCGTACCGGGGTGGCTGCGGGTCACCGCCGGAACCCCCGAAGAGAACGACGCGTTCCTCGACGCGGTCCGTGAACTACTGAGCTTGGTGGGAGACACCCCCACACCCCCGAAGGAGCAGAGCGCATGAGCCGCGTAGGACGCGTGGAGCGGGTGACGAAGGAGACCTCGGTCCTCGTCGAGATCGACCTCGACGGGTCCGGGAAGGTCGATGTGTCGACAGGTGTCGGCTTCTACGACCACATGCTCGACCAGCTCGGCCGGCACGGTCTGTTCGACCTGACCGTGAAGACCGAGGGCGACCTGCACATCGACTCGCACCACACCATCGAGGACACCGCCCTCGCGCTGGGCGCCGCCTTCAAGCAGGCGCTCGGCGACAAGGTGGGGATCTACCGCTTCGGCAACTGCACGGTCCCGCTGGACGAGTCCCTCGCCCAGGTCACCGTCGACCTCTCCGGCCGCCCGTACCTCGTGCACACCGAGCCCGAGAACATGGCACCGATGATCGGCGAGTACGACACCACGATGACCCGGCACATCCTGGAGTCCTTCGTCGCGCAGGCGCAGATCGCGCTGCACGTGCACGTGCCGTACGGGCGCAACGCACACCACATCGTGGAGTGCCAGTTCAAGGCGCTGGCGCGGGCGCTGCGGTACGCCAGCGAGCGTGACCCGCGCGCGGCCGGCATCCTGCCCTCCACGAAGGGCGCGCTGTGAACGGCACCTCGACCGTCCTGATCGTCGTCGGCCTCTTCCTCGTCGGCGGCATCGTCTCCTTCGTGAAGCAGCAGATGCCGAAGGGGCTGATCGTGCTGCTTTCCATCGGCGCCGCGATGTGTCTGGTCGCGGGCGTCCTGCGGCTGGAGGTGTGGAATTGAGCACGAAGAACGCCAAGAACGTCGTTGTGTTCGACTACGGCTTCGGCAATGTGAGGTCCGCCGAACGCGCTCTCGCGCGCGTGGGAGCCGATGTCGAGATAACCCGCGACTTCGACAGGGCCATGAACGCGGACGGCCTGCTGGTGCCCGGCGTCGGTGCCTTCGCCGCCTGCATGACGGGCCTGAAGGAGGCGCGCGGCGACTGGATCGTCGACCGGCGGCTGGCCGGCGGGCGCCCCGTGATGGGCATCTGCGTCGGTATGCAGATTCTCTTCGCGCGCGGCATCGAGCACGGCGTGGAGACCGAGGGCCTCGACGAGTGGCCCGGAGCGGTCGAGCCGCTCCAGGCCGACATCGTGCCGCACATGGGCTGGAACACCGTCGAGGCGCCGGCCGACTCCGAGCTGTTCGCCGGTCTGGACGCGGACGCGCGTTTCTACTTCGTGCACTCCTACGCCGTCCACGACTGGACCCTGGAGACGCACAACCCGACGCTGACCGCCCCCAAGGTGACCTGGTCGACGCACGGCAAGCCCTTCGTGGCCGCCGTGGAGAACGGCGCCCTGTGGGCCACGCAGTTCCACCCCGAGAAGTCCGGCGACGCCGGCGCGCAGCTGCTCACCAACTGGATCGGAACCCTGTAGAGACATGGCCAAGCTCGAACTCCTCCCCGCCGTCGACGTCCGCGACGGCCAGGCCGTCCGCCTCGTGCACGGCGAGTCCGGCACGGAGACCTCCTACGGCTCCCCCCTGGAGGCCGCCCTCGCCTGGCAGCGGGCGGGCGCCGAGTGGCTGCACCTGGTCGACCTCGACGCCGCGTTCGGCACCGGCGACAACCGGGAGCTGATCGCCGAGGTCGCCGAGCGCATGGCGGAGCTGCACATCAAGGTGGAGCTGTCCGGCGGCATCCGCGACGACGCCTCCCTCGCGGCTGCCCTCGCGACCGGCTGCACGCGCGTGAACCTCGGTACGGCCGCCCTGGAGACCCCCGAGTGGGTCGCCAAGGTCATCGCCGAGCACGGTGACAAGATCGCGGTCGGTCTCGACGTACGCGGCACGACTCTGCGCGGCCGCGGCTGGACTCGCGACGGCGGTGACCTCTACGAGACGCTGGAGCGCCTCGACAAGGAGGGCTGCGCGCGCTACGTCGTCACGGACATCGCCAAGGACGGCACGCTCCAAGGCCCGAACCTTCAGCTCCTGAAGAACGTCTGCGCGGCGACCGACCGGCCCGTCGTGGCCTCCGGCGGCGTGTCCTCGCTGGACGACCTGCGCGCCATCGCGGACCTCGTCCCCCTCGGTGTCGAGGGCGCCATCGTCGGGAAGGCCCTGTACGCGAAGGCGTTCACCCTGGAAGAGGCCCTGGAGGCTGTGTCGCCATGACGTCGGATGCCGTGCGGCGCATACAGAGCGGAAGCCCCTGGGAGGAGTCCTTCGGTTTCGCGCGTGCCGTCGCGGTGGGCGACCGTGTCCTGGTGGCGGGCACGACGTCCTTCAAGGGCAGCGTGCTGTACGGGGAGGGAGACCCGTACGAGCAGGCGAAGGTGGCGTTCACCAGCGCGATCGAGGCGATCGGTGAGTTCGGGCTCGGTGTCGAGTCCGTGATCAGGACGCGGATGCATCTGGCGCATCTGCGGGACATCGACGAGGCGGGACGGGCCCACAAGGAGCTCTTCGACTCCGTACGGCCCGTCACGACCCTGCTGGTCGTGGAGGGCTTCGTCGACCCACGTGTCCTGGTCTCAGTGGAACTGGAAGCATTCAGAGGAGCCGTGAACTCATGACCCTGGCGGTCCGAGTCATCCCCTGCCTGGACGTCGACAACGGCCGGGTCGTCAAGGGTGTCAATTTCCAGAACCTGCGCGACGCGGGCGACCCCGTCGAGATGGCCAAGGTGTACGACGCGGAGGGCGCCGACGAGCTGACCTTCCTGGACATCACGGCGTCGTCCGGCAACCGGGAGACGACGTACGACGTGGTGCGCCGCACCGCCGAGCAGGTGTTCATCCCGCTCACCGTCGGCGGTGGCGTGCGCACGGCCGAGGACGTGGACAAGCTGCTGCGGGCCGGCGCGGACAAGGTGGGCGTGAACACGGCCGCCATCGCCCGTCCCGACCTCATCCGCGAGATCGCAGAGCGTTTCGGCCGCCAGGTCCTGGTTCTTTCCGTGGACGCCCGGCGCACCGAGTCGGGCTCCTTCGAGGTCACGACCCACGGCGGCCGCCGCGGCACCGGTATCGACGCCGTCGAGTGGGCGCACCGGGCCGCCGAGCTGGGCGCGGGGGAGATCCTGCTCAACTCGATGGACGCGGACGGCACGAAGGACGGCTACGACCTCGAGATGATCGCCGCGGTACGCAAGCACGTCACCGTGCCGGTGATCGCCTCCGGCGGCGCGGGCAAACTGGCCGACTTCCCGCCGGCGATCGCCGCGGGCGCGGACGCCGTACTGGCGGCGTCGGTCTTCCACTTCGGCGATCTGCGCATCGGCGAGGTGAAGGCGACGCTGCGGGGGGCGGGGCATCCCGTCAGGTAAGCGGAGCTGAGCCCCGGCCGACGGCCGGGGTTTTCTCTCGGGCAGATACACAAGAGAAATTGCGCAAAATTTGTTGTGCAACTTTTCTTTCATATCTACGGTGGCGTCATGGCACGCGAGGAGAACCGCCCCATCACCGACCTGGGCACACTCAAGGCCCTGGCCCACCCACTGCGGATGCAGCTGTACCGGGGGCTGTGCGTGGCCCGCACGGCGACCGCCTCCCAGCTCGCCGACCAGGTCGACGAGGCTGTCTCGCTGGTCAGTTACCACCTGCGGAAACTCGCCGAGCACGGGCTCATCGAAGAAGCCGAGCCGCAGAGCGCGGACGGCCGGGAGCGCTGGTGGCGGCCCTCCTCGGAGGGCGTGAGCATCCGGGACAAGGACTTCCGGGACGCACCCGAGCGGGCAGCCGCGCACCTGGCGGCCACCCGGCTCTTCCACGAGCAGCGCACCGACATGTACCGCCGCTATCTCGACGAGCGGCCGACCTGGGGCCCCGAGTGGAACTCCGCCGCCCCCGACAGCGAGTCCCTGCTGCGGCTGACCGCCGCCGAGCTGGACGAGCTCCGTCAGGAGCTGGAGGCGCTCGCCAGGAAGTACGAGGCAAAGGGCCGGGCCGCCGAAGCCGCCGGCGACACCGAAGGGCGCGAGAGCGTCGCGCTGCACGTGTACGGGTTTCCGTTCCGCGTCTGAGAGAGGCCGCCTCCGTGACCGTCACCGCGCCCCTCCTACCCGAGCAGTACACCGAACGCCCCGCCCACCGCGACGGCAACGTTCTGCGCTGGCTCGCCGCCTACACCTCCTCGATGGTCGGCGACAGCGTCTACTACATCGCCCTGTCCTGGGCCGCCGTCCAGGCCGGTACGCCCTCGCAGGCCGGTGTCGTCATGTCGGTCAGCGCGCTGCCGCGAGCCGTGCTGATGCTCGGCGGCGGCGTGATCGCCGACCGGCTCGGGCCGCGCAGGGTCGCCATAGGCAGTGACGCGGTGCGCTGCGTGGCCGTGCTCGCGGTGGCCGGGCTGCTGTTCCTCACCAGCCCGGGCCTGTGGCCGCTGGCCCTGCTCGCGCTCGTCTTCGGCACCGTCGACGCCGTGTTCATGCCCGCCGTGGGCGCCCTCCCCGCGCGCGTGACCGGTCGAGGTCAGCTCGCGCGCGTGCAGGGCATGCGAAGTCTCGCGATCAGGTTCGCGAGCGTCGTCGGTGCCCCGCTCGGCGGTCTCGGTGTGGCGGTGGGCGGCGCGGCGGCCGCGTTCACGCTGGCCGGACTGCTGATCGCCGTGTCGGTGCCGCTGCTGGTCTCCGTACGCGTCCGGGAGCTCCCCCCTGACGACAACACGGCCGACAAGGCCACCGCCCGCGGTTCCACCGCCATGGGGGTCCCCCCGCTCATGGGGGTTCCCCCGCGCGAGCGAAGCCGAGCGTGGGGGAGCGACCTGGTCGCCGGACTGCGCCACATCCGCCGCCACCGCGTCCTCGCCCCGCTGATGCTGGCCATCGCCCTCGGCGACCTCGGCTTTGTCGGCCCCCTCAACGTCGGCCTGACCCTGCTGGCCGACGAACGCGGCTGGGGCGCCGCCGGGATGGGCTGGGTGCTCGCCGGGTTCGGCGGCGGCGCGGGCGCCGCATCGCTGCTGCTGACCGTGCGGGGGCGCCTGCCGCACGCCGGACAGGTCGCCGCGTACGCGATCCTCGCGGGCTCCGTCGCGATCGGCGCCCTCGCCTACGCCCCGGGTGTCGTCGCGGCCACCGGCACGGCCCTGCTCATCGGGCTGCTGGCGGGGCTCAGCGGGGTGGTGTGCGGCGCCCTGCTGCAGACCCAGGCCGACCCCGCCTACCTGGGCCGGGTCACCGCCGTCGCCGGCCTGGTCAGCCTCGGCTTCGCCCCGTTGAGCATGCCGCTGTCGGCGGCCGCCATCGGTGTCTGGGGCACCGGGCCGGTGTTCGTCGTCAGCGCGGCGGTCTGCGGGCTCGGTGGGGTCGTCGTCCTGTGCGTCCGGGATCTGCGCCGGGCCGAGCTGCCCGGCTGAGCGGCGCCCCTCAGATGCCGAGTTGCTTCGACTCCTGCAGCTTGGCGATCGCGTCCTGGTCGCCGTCCACGTCCACCTCGGCGGCGCTCTGGCGGCCGTAGACGAACAGCAGCAGTTCCGACGGCTCGCCGGTCACCGTGACGACCGGCGTGCCGCGGTGGGCGACGGCGGTCTGGCCGTCGGGGCGGCGCAGCACCAGGCCCGTGGGGGCGCTGCGGCCCATCAGGCGGGCGGTGCGTTCCAGACGGGACCACAGGGTGTCCTGGAAGACCGGGTCGAGCTCGCGGGCCGTCCAGTCCGGCTGGGCGCGGCGGACGTCCTCGGTGTGGACGTAGAACTCGACCGTGTTCGACATCTCGTCGATCTGCTTGAGCTGGAAGGGGGAGAAGCGGGGCGGGCCGGTGCGGATGAGCTGGATCAGCTCCTCGTACGGCTTCGCCGTGAACTCCTCCATCGCCTTCTCCAAGCGGGGCGCGAGCTGCTTGATCAGCATGCCCCCGGCGGCGTCGGGGCGGCGCTCGCGCACGACCACGTGCGCGGCCAGATCACGGGTCTGCCAGCCCTCGCACAGGGTGGGGGCCTCCGGACCTGCGGTCTCCAAGAGGTCGGCGAGAAGGAGCCGTTCACGCTTGGCAAAGGTCGACATGCAGTCAGCCTACGACCGGGTAGCGGGTCCGGACAGTGGACGCCGCCCGGGCTTGTCGGTGCCGCGCGGCACAATGGCCCCATGACCAGCTCGCCTCCGCCCAGCAGCCTCGACCCCGAGATCGCCGCGCGCCTCAAGCGCAGCGCCGACGGGCTCCTGCCCGCCATCGCCCAGCAGTACGACACCGGAGAGGTACTGATGCTCGGCTGGATGGACGACGAGGCACTGCACCGCACGCTCACGACCGGCCGCTGCACCTACTGGTCACGCAGCCGCCGGGAGTACTGGGTCAAGGGCGACACCTCCGGCCACGTCCAGTGGGTGAAGTCCGTCGCCCTCGACTGCGACGCCGACACCGTGCTGGTCAAGGTCGACCAGGTCGGCGCCGCCTGCCACACCGGGGCCCGCACCTGCTTCGACGTCGACGTGCTGCTGAAGGAAGCGGAACTCGGCGTACCGGCGCGCTCGGAACACCAGGATCAGTAGGGTCGGCCGCCATGGATCTCGAGACCTTCCGCAAGCTGGCCACCGACCGCCGCGTCATCCCCGTCACGCGCAAGCTCCTCGCCGACGGCGACACCCCGGTCGCGCTCTACCGCAAGCTCGCCGCCGAGCGCCCCGGCACCTTCCTCCTGGAGTCCGCGGAGAACGGCCGCGCCTGGTCCCGCTACTCCTTCATCGGCGTGCGCTCCGCCGCCACCCTCACCGAGCGCGACGGTCAGACCCACTGGCTCGGCACCCCGCCGGTCGGCGTCCCGGCCGAGGGCGACCCGCTCGCCACCCTGCGCGCCACGATCGAGGCCCTGCACACCCCGCACCAGGACGGTATGCCGCCCTTCACCGGAGGCATGGTCGGCTACCTCGGATACGACATCGTGCGCCGCCTGGAGAAGATCGGCCCCGGCGAGCGGGACGACCTGAAACTGCCCGAGCTGACCATGCTCCTGACCAGCGACCTCGCGGTGATGGACCACTGGGAGGGCTCGGTCCTGCTGATCGCCAACGCGATCAACCACAACGCCCTCGACACGGGCGTGGACGAGGCGTACGAGGACGCCGTGGCCCGCCTGGACGCCATGGAGGCGGACCTGTCGCGCGCGGTCGCCCAGCCCCCGGCCGCGCTCCCGCCGTCCGAACTGCCCGAGTACAGCGCGCTGTGGGGCGGCCCCGACTTCCAGGAGGCCGTCGAGGACATCAAGGAGCGCATCCGGGCCGGCGAGGCGTTCCAGGTCGTCCCCTCGCAGCGGTTCGAGACACCGTGCACGGCAAGCGCGCTGGACGTGTACCGGGTGCTGAGGGCGACCAACCCGTCGCCGTACATGTACCTGCTCCGCTTCGAGGGCTTCGACGTCGTCGGCTCGTCCCCCGAGGCGCTGGTCAAGGTCGAGGATGGGCAGGCCATGGTCCACCCCATCGCCGGCACCCGGCACCGCGGCGCCACCCCGCAGGAGGACCAGGCCCTCGCCGACGAACTGCTCGCCGACCCCAAGGAGCGCGCCGAGCACCTGATGCTCGTCGACCTCGGCCGCAACGACCTCGGGCGGGTCTGCGAGCCCGGCTCGGTCGAGGTCGTCGACTTCATGTCCATCGAGCGGTACTCGCACGTCATGCACATCGTCTCGACGGTGACCGGACGCGTCGCGGCCGGCCGCACCGCCTTCGACGTGCTCACGGCCTGCTTCCCGGCCGGCACCCTCTCCGGGGCGCCCAAGCCGCGCGCGATGCAGATCATCGACGAACTCGAGCCGTCCCGCCGGGGCCTGTACGGCGGCTGCGTCGGCTACCTCGACTTCGCCGGCGACTCCGACACCGCCATCGCCATCCGTACGGCCCTGCTGCGCGACGGCACGGCCTACGTCCAGGCCGGCGCGGGCATCGTCGCCGACTCCGACCCGGTCGCCGAGGACACCGAGTGCCGCAACAAGGCGGCGGCGGTACTGCGCGCGGTGCACACGGCGAACCGGCTGGGCCGACAGGACGCGAACCCTCCGGCGCAATGGGGCGCTTCTCACTGAACCCCGGGTGACGGTTCGCCCGAGGTTCAGGCGATAGTGGGGTACGTGACTGCTGTTCCTCACCCCCGTTCCGAAGCCGCGGGTTCCGCCCGGGCCGGCCGCATGAGTCTCGCCGTGGCACTGTTGGCCGGTGCGCTCGGCGCGGCCGTGGCGTTGCTGGCGACCCGGCAGCAATGGTCGGAGGGCACCGCCACGGTGGCCGGCGGCCCCTTCCCGCTGACTGCCAAGGGCAGCGACGTCACGGGCGTCCCCGCGGCCCTCGCCATAGTGGGCCTCGCCGCGCTCGTCGCCGTCTTCGCCGTCCGCCGCGCCGGTCGCCTCGCCGTGTCCGTGCTGCTCACGCTGTGCGGCGTCGGCACCGTCGCCGCGGCCCTGTCCGGCGCCTCCGACAGCTCCGCACTGGACGAGAAGGCCGCGCAGGCCTCCGGCGACACCTCCGCCACGGTGGACGAGCTCACCCATACCACGTGGCCGTACGCCGCGGCCGCGGGCGGCGTCCTGATCCTCCTCGCCGGGCTGCTCGCCCTGCGCTACGGCTGGCTGTGGCCCGCGATGTCCGGCCGCTACGAGCGCAGCGGCGCGCCCCGTCCACGCCGTACGGCCCCCGTCGTCGACCCCGACCGGCCCGAGGACGTGTGGAAGGCGCTCGACCGGGGCGAGGACCCGACCGGCACCGAACCGGCGTAGCGAGCGGCCCGGGCCACCGGTCCCGACGTCCCGGGCCACTGGTCCCGATGTGGCGAAACAGACGCCCCGGCGGGGCGACCCCCGCACACGTCACCCGCGCGCGTACGGGACAATGGGCGACAGACATCAGGCTCACACACCCACACGGCAACGAGGAGCAAGCAATGGCGGGCAGCAGCCACGGTCACGGACACACCCCGGCCGCCTGGACCGGTTCCATCATCATCTTCATCGGTTTCTGCGTCTCGGGCGCCTACATGGTGATGGACAACCCGGTCGGCTTCTGGCTCGGCTTGGCGATCGTGCCTCTGGGTGGTGTCGTCGGCGGGATCATGAGCGCGATGGGTCTCGGCCAGCCGAAGGCGAAGCCCCTCAAGATGGTCCAGTCCGCGACGACGGCGACGGCGGCGCCCAAGGCGACGCGCGAGCCGGTGGCCGCCGAGAGCTGAGCCCGTACGGCTGTCCCGTGCGACCTCGTCGAGGGGCGGCCCGGCAATCTTGCCGGGCCGCCCCTGACGCGTGTTCGGGGCCCGCGCGGGGCACAATGCGAGGCGTGAACGCCGACAGCCGGCGCATGCCGACGCCCTCCGCCCCCGTGCTCGGGCGCCTGGCCGCGCCCGCAGGAGTCCTGGCGGCCGTCGCCGGGGCGTTCACGTACGTAGGGGTCGTGGACCCCAACGAGCCCGGTCACTACCCCGTCTGCCCGCTCCTGCAGTACACCGGCCTCTACTGTCCCGGCTGCGGCGGCCTGCGCAGCGCGCACGCCGTCGTGCACGGGGACGTCGCGGTGGCGCTCCAGGCCAACGCCCTGGCGGTGGCCGGCTATCTGCTCTTCGCCCTGCTGTGGACCCTCTGGACGGTCCGGGCGGCGCGGGGCCGTCCCCTGCGGATCGATCTCCGACCGGCGCAGGCGTGGACCGCAGGGGCTCTGCTGCTGGTCTTCACGGTTGTCCGGAACCTGCCCTTCGGCGGCTGGCTGCACCCTTGATCGACGGTAAACGTCCAGGTAGCGGGACCGCCGTCAACCGGATGCGAGGACTACGCCTTCCTCCGGATACCATCGCAGTGACCACCGGTTTCGCCTTCGGTACCGCCTCCGGCTCGGCTGATGAGGCAGCCGCGGGCAGAGGCCCAAGCGCTTTATCAGTCAACCGTCTGGAAGGGGGCCGCTCGCGTGAGTGTGCTCGACGAGATCATCGACGGAGTGCGGGCCGACCTCGCGGAGCGGCAGGCGCGCGTGAGCCTCGACGAGCTCAAGGAGCGCGCGGCGAAGGCCCCTGCCGCCAAGGACGGTCTGGCCGCGCTGCGCGGCGAAGGCGTCAAGGTGATCTGCGAGGTCAAGCGCTCCAGCCCCTCCAAGGGTGCGCTGGCGGCGATCGCCGACCCGGCCGGCCTCGCGGCGGACTACGAGGCGGGCGGCGCGGCCGTCATCTCCGTCCTCACCGAACAGCGCCGCTTCGGCGGCTCCCTGGCGGACCTGGAGGCGGTCCGCGCGCGGGTGGACATCCCCGTCCTGCGCAAGGACTTCATCGTCACCTCCTACCAGCTGTGGGAGGCCCGGGCCTACGGCGCCGACCTCGCGCTGCTGATCGTCGCGGCCCTCGACCAGCCCGCGCTGGAGTCCCTCATCGAGCGGGCGGTGTCCATCGGGCTCACGCCGCTCGTCGAGGTGCACGACGAGGACGAGGTCGACCGCGCGGTGGACGCCGGCGCCAAGCTCATCGGCGTCAACGCACGCAACCTGAAGACGCTGGAGGTCGACCGCGGCACGTTCGAGCGGCTCGCCCCGGACATCCCGGCCGGCATCGTCAAGGTGGCCGAGTCCGGCGTCCGCGGCCCGCACGACCTCATCGCCTACGCCAACGCCGGAGCCGACGCGGTCCTGGTCGGCGAGTCCCTCGTCACCGGCCGCGACCCCAAGACGGCCGTCTCCGACCTGGTGGCGGCCGGCGAGCACCCCGCACTGCGGCACGGACGCGGCTGATCTCCCGCTAGGCTTGGCCCCGATGACTCTCCCGATCACCCTGGCGACGAGGGACCCGTACGCCCGCCTGGCGCGCGGCTGCCGTCCCCGTGGCTGCCGCGCGCCCGCGCGCAGGGTGCACGGACGCAGGGTGCGGTACGTCATCGGTGACGAACCGGGACAGGTAAACGGTCGCCGATGGCAGCGCCCCTCGAGGGGCGCGGGGCAGTGCCGATATGCGGCTCCGCCGCGTGAGCGCGACCAGCCACACACGGCCTGAGGTCCGCTGACAAGCTCCGCCCCCACGGCGATTGGTGTCCGCATATTCACCGCACTCACCGTGAGGTATCCGCATGCCCAGCGACTTCTTCATTCCCGACCCGGAGGGTCAAACCCCCAGTGCCGAAGGCTACTTCGGCGCGTTCGGCGGCAAGTTCATCCCGGAGGCCCTCGTCGCCGCCGTGGACGAGGTAGCCGTCGAGTACGACAAGGCCAAGCACGACCCCGAGTTCGCCCGCGAGCTCGACGAACTGCTCGTCAACTACACGGGCCGCCCGTCGGCGCTCACCGAGGTCCCTCGTTTTGCCGCGGAAGCGGGTGGTGCCCGGGTGTTCCTCAAGCGCGAGGACCTCAACCACACCGGCTCCCACAAGATCAACAATGTGCTCGGCCAGGCCCTGCTGACCAGGCGCATGGGCAAGACCCGCGTCATCGCCGAGACCGGCGCCGGCCAGCACGGCGTGGCGACGGCGACGGCCTGCGCACTGTTCGGGCTCGAGTGCACCATCTACATGGGCGAGATCGACACCCGCCGCCAGGCCCTCAACGTGGCCCGGATGCGCATGCTCGGCGCGGAGGTCATCGCCGTGAAGTCCGGCAGCCGGACGCTCAAGGACGCCATCAACGAGGCGTTCCGCGACTGGGTCGCCAACGTCGACCACACCCACTACCTGTTCGGCACCGTCGCCGGGCCCCACCCCTTCCCGGCCATGGTCCGCGACTTCCACCGCGTCATCGGCGTGGAGGCCCGACGCCAGCTCCTGGAGCGGGCCGGCCGGCTCCCCGACGCCGCCATCGCCTGCGTCGGCGGCGGCTCCAACGCCATCGGCCTCTTCCACGCCTTCATCCCGGACACCGACGTCCGCCTCATCGGCTGCGAGCCCGCCGGACACGGCGTCGAGACCGGCGAACACGCGGCCACCCTGACCGCGGGCGAGCCCGGCATCCTGCACGGTTCGCGGTCGTACGTCCTCCAGGACGACGAAGGCCAGATCACCGAGCCGTACTCGATCTCGGCCGGACTGGACTACCCCGGTATCGGCCCCGAGCACTCCTACCTCAAGGACACCGGCCGCGCCGAGTACCGCGCCGTCACCGACGACGCGGCGATGCAGGCGCTGCGCCTGCTGTCGCGGACCGAGGGGATCATCCCGGCGATCGAGAGTGCTCACGCCCTCGCCGGCGCTCTGGAGGTCGGCAGGGAGCTGGGCAAGGACGGGCTGATCGTGGTCAACCTGTCCGGGCGCGGCGACAAGGACATGGACACGGCCGCCCGTTACTTCGGCCTCTACGACACCGACGCCGAGGTCGCCGCCGATGCCAACGGCGGTGCCGCCGAGATCCAGGGGGACGCCAAGTGAGCGGCAACATCCAGCTGTTGACGGACACCCTCCACGCCGCCAAGGCGGAGGGCCGCTCCGCCCTCATCGCCTACCTCCCGGCCGGCTTCCCGACCGTGGACGGCGGCATCGAGGCGGTCAGGGCCGTCCTCGACGGCGGCGCCGACGTCGTGGAGGTCGGTCTGCCGCACAGCGACCCGGTCCTCGACGGCCCCGTCATCCAGACCGCCGACGACATCGCCCTGCGCGGCGGGGTCAGGATCGCCGACGTGATGCGGACGGTCCGTGAGGCCTACGAGGCCACCGGCAAGCCGATCCTCGTCATGACGTACTGGAACCCCATCGACCGCTACGGCGTCGAGCGCTTCACCGCCGAGCTCGCCGAGGCGGGCGGGGCCGGATGCATCCTGCCCGACCTGCCCGTGCAGGAGTCGGCGCTGTGGCGGGAGCACGCCGAGAAGCACGGCCTCGCGACGGTCTTCGTCGTGGCGCCCAGCAGCAAGGACAAGCGGCTCGCCGAGATCACCAAGGCGGGCAGCGGCTTCGTCTACGCCGCCTCTCTGATGGGCGTCACCGGCACCCGGGAGACCGTGGGCGCGCAGGCCCAGGACCTGGTGCAGCGCACCCGCGCCACCACCGACCTGCCCGTCTGCGTCGGCCTCGGCGTCTCCAACGCCGCCCAGGCCGCCGAGGTCGCCGGCTTCGCCGACGGCGTGATCGTCGGCTCCGCCTTCGTCAAGCGGATGCTGGACGCCCCGGACCACACGGCCGCCATCGAGGCCGTCCGCGCGCTCGCGGGTGAGCTGGCCAAGGGCGTGCGCGGACAGGTGTTTACGGAAAGCTGACAGGCGTAACGGAAAAATCGGTCACTCGAACGAGTGGACCTGGGGCCGGGGAGGCGCGGTGCGCCTCCCCGGTTCGTTCTGCGGGGTGTGAGCGAGAAGAACCGTGACGGAAAGCGCACCGCCCGGGAGCGGCTGGCGGTCGAACGTGAGAAGCAGAAGGCCGCGGAGAAGCGAAGGCGGACGCTGATCGTGGGCGCGGCAGTCGTCTGCGTCCTGGGCCTTGCGGCGGTGATCGGCGTGGTCGCCGCGAACGCCGGCAAGGACGAAGGCGACGACAGCGCGGGCCCGGTCGTGGCCCCCTCGGGGGCGAACGGCGACGACAACCTCGTCATCCCGGTCGGCCGGGAGGGCGCGAAGTCGACGCTCACGATCTGGGAGGACTTCCGCTGCCCCGCCTGCAAGTCCTTCGAGACGACGTACCGCTCGACGATCCACGAACTGACGGACGCCGGGCAGCTGAGAGCGGAGTACCGGCTGGCCACGATCATCGACGGCAACATGGGCGGCAGCGGCTCCCGCAACGCGGCCAACGCCGCGGCCTGCGCCCAGGACGTCGGCAAGTTCGTCGCGTACCACGACGTGCTGTACGACAACCAGCCGCCGGAGACCGACGACGCCTTCGGGGACAACGCCAGGCTCATCGAGCTGGCCGGCAAGGTGCAGGGCCTGAACACCCCTGCCTTCCGCAGGTGTGTCGAGGACGGCACCCACAACAGCTGGGTCGACAAGTCCGCCGAGGCCTTCAACAAGGGCGGCTTCTCGGGCACGCCGACCGTGCTGCTCAACGGCAAGAACATCTTCGACGACCAGTCGATGACGCCCGCGAAGCTGAAGCAGCAGGTGCAGGAGGCCGCGCAGGGGTGAGGCGCGGGCAGCTGCCTGTTATGGAGCCGTAGCCGGGCCGCCCGCCGTCGGGCGCGTCCGGCAGGGTAGCGTCGACCCTGCCATGGAACTTGCCTACATTCCCAGCCCGTCGCGCGGAGTGCTGTACCTCGGCCCCATTCCGCTGCGCGGCTACGCGTTCTGCATCATCATCGGTGTCTTCGTGGCCGTGTGGCTCGGCAACAGGCGCTGGATCGCCCGCGGCGGACGACCCGGAACGGTTGCCGACATCGCGGTCTGGGCCGTTCCGTTCGGCCTGATCGGCGGCCGGCTCTACCACGTGATCACGGACTACCAGCTGTACTTCAGCGAGGGCCGTGACTGGGTGGACGCCTTCAAGATCTGGGAAGGCGGCCTGGGCATCTGGGGCGCGATCGCATTCGGTGCGCTGGGCGCGTGGATCGGCTGCCGCCGCCGCGGTATCCCGCTGCCCGCGTACGCCGACGCCGTCGCGCCCGGTATCGCCCTCGCGCAGGCGATCGGGCGCTGGGGCAACTGGTTCAACCAGGAGCTGTACGGGCGGGAGACCGACCTCCCCTGGGCGGTGCACATCACGTCCACTGCGGACGGCCGGGTGCCGGGCTACTACCACCCGACGTTCCTGTACGAGTCCCTGTGGTGCATCGGCGTCGCGGTACTGGTGATCTGGGCCGACCGCCGCTTCAAGCTGGGCCACGGCCGCGCGTTCGCCCTGTACGTCGCCTCGTACTGCGCGGGCCGCTTCTGGATCGAGTACATGCGCGTCGACGACGCCCACCACATCCTGGGCCTGCGGCTGAACAACTGGACCGCGCTGCTGGTGTTCCTGCTCGCCGTGGTCTACATCGTGCTGTCGGCCAGGAAGCGGCCGGGCCGGGAGGCCGTGGTGGAGCCGGCTGCCGCTGGCGGTGCGGCCGACGGGGGCAACGAGGGCGACGGTGAGCCCGAGGACGGGGCCGAGGCCGCTGCGAAGTCCGAGGTCGAGGACGGGGCCGGGTCCACGAAGAAGACGTGACGATCGGTCGTACGTCTCATACGTCGATGAGGGCGCTCGGAGTTTTCCGGGCGCCCTCGTGCGTGCCGAGGAACGGGACTCAGTGGCGGTGGGCCAGGGACAGGGTTCGGTTCGCCGCTGTCACGACCGCCGCGTCGATGAACGTTCCGTCGGGCAGGGCCTGCGCGCCCAGGTTGGTGGCTGCTGCCTTGACGATGGTTTCGGCCTTTTCGATCTCCTCCTGTGTCGGGCGGTAGGCCCGCTCGATGACCGGAAGCTGGCGCGGGTGGATGGCGGCACGGCCCAGGAAGCCCAGGGCCCGGCCGTGGGCGCAGCTCGCCGCCAGGCCGTCGAGGTCGCGGGTGTCGGGGTGGACGGACTGGGACGGGGGCGGCAGGCCCGCCGCGCGTGCGGCGACGACGACGCGGGAGCGGGACCAGTCCAGGCCGCTGTCGGCGCGTACGCCCAGGTCGGCTTTGAGGTCCGCCTCGCCCAGGGCGATACCGCGCAGGGACGGGTGTGCGCGGGCGACGGCGTGGGCGTGCTCGATGCCCAGCGCCGTTTCCAGGAGGGCGTACAGGGGAGGTGCCGCGTCGGAGGCCGTGGACTCGGCCACCTGCACGACCTGCCGGGCCGATGTCACCTTCGGCAGGCGGAGGCCCGACAGGCCCGGGAGCGTGGCCACCGCCTTCAGGTCGGCCGCCGCCAGGGGTGTGCCCACGGCGTTCACACGGACGTGTACCGGCACCGGCTGGGCCTCGGAGAGAAGCTCCGCGGTGGCCGCGCGGGCGTAGTCCTTGCGGTCCGGGGCGACCGCGTCCTCCAGGTCGATCACGACGACGTCGGCGCCACAGGCGAGGGCCTTCGTGACGATGTGCGGGCGGTCGCCGGGGACGTACAGCCAGGTCAGCGGGGTCACAGTGCGCCCTCCGTGCGCAGCGACGTCAACTCGGCCGGGGTCAGGCCCAGCTCGGTGAGGACCGCGTCCGTGTCCGCGCCGTGCGGGCGGCCCGCCCAGCGGATCGCGCCGGGGGTGGCGGAGAGACGGAAGAGGACGTTCTGCATGCGCAGCGGGCCCAGATCGGGGTCGTCGACCGTGGTGATCGTGCCGAGGGCCGCGTACTGCGGGTCCGTCATCACGTCGCGTACGTCCTGGACCGGTGCCACCGCCGCTTCGGCCTTCTCGAAGGCGGCCAGGACCTCGGTCCGGGTACGTTGCGCGATCCAGTCGCCCACCGCCTTGTCGAGGACGTCGCAGTGGCGGGCCCGTCCGGCGCCCGTGGCGAACCACGGTTCGTCGATCAGGTCGGGGCGGCCGACCAGGTGCATCACGCGTTCCGCCACCGACTGGGCCGAGGTCGAGACGGCGACCCAGGTGCCGTCGGCGGTGCGGTAGGTGTTGCGCGGGGCGTTGTTCTGGGAGCGGTTGCCGGTGCGGGGCTGGATGTGGCCGAGCTGGTCGTACCAGGTCGGCTGGGGGCCCAGCACCGTCAGGATCGGTTCGATGATCGCCATGTCGACGACCTGGCCCTCGCCGGTGCGGTCGCGGGCGGCGAGGGCGGTCAGCACCGCGTACGCCGTCGCCAGGCCCGTGATCGAGTCGGCCAGGCCGAAGGGCGGGAGGGTCGGCGGCGCGTCCGGTTCGCCGGTGATCGCGGCGAAGCCGCTCATCGCCTCGGCGAGGGTGCCGAAGCCGGGGCGGTGCGCGTACGGGCCGAACTGGCCGAAGCCGGTGACACGGGTGAGCACCAGGCGGGGGTTGGCGGCCGAGAGTTCCGGCCAGCCCAGGTCCCACTTCTCCAGGGTGCCGGGGCGGAAGTTCTCGATGACGACGTCCGCGGTGGCGGCGAGGCGGAGGAGGGTGGCGCGGCCGCCGGGCTTGGAGAGGTCGAGGGTGATGGTGCGCTTGTTGCGGCCGAGGATTTTCCACCACAGTCCGATGTCGTCCTTGGCCGGGCCGTGGCCTCGGGAGGGGTCGGGCCTGGTGGGGTGCTCGATCTTGACGACCTCCGCGCCGAAGTCGCCGAGCATGGTGGCGGCGAGGGGACCGGCGAAGAGGGTGGCCATGTCGAGGACGCGGAGACCGGTCAGGGGTGGGGTGCTCATGGGGGTCATGGGCGGAGGGCCTCCAGGTGGGTCAGGTGGGCCAGGGTGTCGAAGCCGGTGCCGTTGAAGTCGCCGACGGAGGTGGACAGGCGGTTCTTCAGCGGGGTGGTCCAGCGGTCGGGGAGGGCGGTGGGGGTGCCGGCGAGGAGGGCGGCGATGCTGCCGGCCGTCGCGCCGTTCGAGTCGGTGTCCCAACCACCGGACACCGCACGGCAGATGGACCCCGCGAAGTCGCCGTCCGCGTGGGTGAGGGCGGCGGCGATCAGGGCGGTGTTGGGGATGGCGTGAACCCAGTGGTGGGCGGCGTGGCGGGCGTGGAGTTCGTCCACGACCATGTCGAAGTCCTCGTGGGATTCAGCCAGTTGGATGGCATGGTGGACGGCTTCGGCCAGGCGGGAGTGCGGGGGGACGACGGAGAGGCCGGTGCGCAGGCTGGTGTGGATGTCCGTGGTGCCGGTGGCCGCGGTGGCGATGGTGGCGGCGGTGAACATCGCCGCGTAGACGCCGTTGGCGGTGTGGGTGAGGGTGGCGTCCCGGTGGGCCTGTTCGGCAGCGGCGGCCGGGTCGCCGGGGTTGGTCCAGCCGTGGATGTCGGCGCGGATCAGGGCGCCGATCCATTCGCGGAAGGGGTTGCGGTGGCGGGCGGTGTGCGGGGGTTCGATGCTGGTGAGGAGGTTGCGGTAGGCGATGCGTTCGGCGGTGAAGGTGCGGCCGGCGGGGAGTTCGTCCAGCCAGAGGGTTGCTACGTCGGTGGTGGTGAACGATTTGCCGTGGCGTTGGAGCAGGAGGAGGTTGAGGAGGGGGTAGTTGAGGTCGTCGTCCTCGGGCATGCCGTCGATGTTCTCGGCGAGGGAGGTGTGGGCCGAGCGGCGGTTCCAGGGGTGCGTGGACAGGAGCTCGGAGGGGACTCCCTGGGCGGTGAAGTAGGTGGTGAGGGGCCAGTTGCCGGTTGCCTGGGCTAGTTGGCGGATGGCGGTGAGGGGGAGTTTTTCCACCGGCTTGCCGAGGAGGCAGCCGGTGGCTCGGCCCAGCCAGGCGGCTTCCAGGGTGACCTGGGTGGGGGCTGGGCGGGGGTGGGTCGCGCAGCCCGGCGCTGAGGGGGTGCCTCCCCCAGAGGGGGGACCCCCAGCGCCCACCCGTGCCGCCCCAGGCGGCACGACTGCCCGCGGACTGACGGCATGTGCGGGCCAGTCGGGGCACAGGGTCTTGATCTTCGGCAGGTCCGTTGGTTCGGTCTCTGTCAGGCTGCTTGGCAGGTCTGCCAGTTCGTCCAGGAGGTCTTCTGCCAGTTGGCGCAGGTAGCGGGATGCCGGTTGTGGGGAGGCGCCTGCGCGGAGGGGGGCCTTCGGGCCGCCCGCTGCCTCCCAGCGCTTTGCGATCGCTGTCGGTTCGCGGCCGTCCTGGTGTGCCTGGCGGATCTCGTGGCCGATCAGGTCCTCCGGTTGGACCCAGGTCAGTCGGAGCATGCGGTGCCTCCCAGCGCAGTGAACATCTGCTCGTGGGTACGGCGTCGGCGTACGTCCCGTTTGAAGATCTCCCTGGTGACTTCGGTCAGAGTGCGGGCCGGTTCCCAGAGGTCCAGGCGGCTGGCCTCGGCGACCGTCTTCGACCAGTCCTCCGGGACCGGTGAGCCCAGGGCGCCGGCCAGCGCGCCGGACATCGTGGCGATCGAGTCGCAGTCGCGGCCGTAGTTCACCGAACCCAGGACCGCCTGCCGGTAGTCGCCGCCCGACACGACCAACATGCCCAGGGCGACGGGCAGTTCCTCGATCGAGTGGAGGCGGGAGGGGCGGCGGGCGCCCAGGGACGGGGCGCGGTAGTCGGGGCCCACGGTGTCGTACGGGGCCACCGCGTCGCGCAGCGGTGTCAGGGCCGACTCGAAGTCCCTGTGGTGGGACGCCGCTTCGCAGACCTGCTCGATCGCCGCCCGTGTGCCGTCCTTCGCCAGCTCCAGGCACGCGGTCACCACCGAGTCCGGCGTAGCCCCCGGTGTGCACGCCGCGGCCACCGCCGCCGCGAAGACGCCCGCCGCCTCGCGGCCGTACGACGACTGGTGGGCGCCGGCGAGGTCGAGCGCCTCGGCGTAGGCGCCCGCCGGGTTGGCCGCGTTGACCAGGCCGACCGGGGCCATGTACATCGCGGCACCGCAGTTGACGATGTTGCCGACGCCTGCCTCTCGCGGGTCCACATGGCCGTAGTGGAGCCTCGTCACGAGCCACTTCTCCGCCAGGAAGATCCGGTGCAGGGGGAGTGCCTCCGTCTCCAGCTCCGGGATCCAGCGCGGGGTCGTCATCAGGTCGGGGACCAGGTGGTCGGCGATCGCGTAGGCGTCGAGGTGATCGCGGACCTGCGCGTAGACCCGTACCAGCGCGTGCGTCAGCAGGGTGTCGTCGGTGACGTGGCCGTCGCCCTTGTGGTACGGGGCGATGGGGCGGGCGGTGCGCCAGTCGGCGCCGTTCCAAGGGCCGACGATGCCGTGGACGCGGCCGCCGTGGCGTTCGACGATCCGGTCGGGGGAGTAGCCCTCGACGGGGCCGCCGAGGGCGTCGCCGACGGCCGCGCCGACCAGGGCGCCGGCGATCCGGTCGTCGAGAGAGTGCGGACTGTGCGCTCGGCTTTCTTCTCCTTTGGGCGTCATGCCCCGAATCATCCCTCTGGTGGGGCCGGTTGTGCGGCTTCCAGGAGTTCGGCGAGTTCCACCAGGTCGGTGCCGTTGAGGCGGGGGAGGACACAGCCGGGCAGGGTGCGGCAGGTGTCGCGCCAGGACGCCGGGATCGCCGCGCCACCGCCCAGCGCGCCGGTCAGGGCGCCCGCCAGGGCCGGGGCCGAGTCCGCGACCCGGGACAGACAGGCCGCCGCAGGCACCGCATCCCGGATGCGGCCGGCGGAGGCGGTGGAGAGGGCGAGGGCGACCGGGACCGTCTCTGCGGCGGCGATGCCGTAGCTGTAGACGTGGTCGACGATCTGGTGTTCCAGGAGGGGGACCAGGGCGAAGGCGCTCTCGGCGTCCGCCGCCAGCTTCAGCGCGTGGCGGGTGTTGCGGCCGATCTCCGTCTCCTCGGGCAGTTCGGCGAGCGCGGCGCTCACGCACGCCGCCGCGTCGGCACCGGTCAGGGCGAGCGCCACTGCGGCGGCCATCGCGCGGGCGCCGTGCACACCGTCGCCGTCCTGGGTGTAGCGGGCGTCGAACTCGGCGAGGGAGGCGGCGAGTATGGGGTCGCCGGGGTGGGCCACGGCGAGGACGCAGGCCCGGACGCAGGCCGCGTCGTCGAAGTAGTGCGGGTTGTCGTGGCCAGTGGCGGGCGGGCGCAGGCCGGCGGCGAGGTTGCCGAGGCCGGCCCGGACGGAGATACGGGCGCGCAGCGGCAGTACGGCGGACTCGACCTCGGGGGCGCGTTCGGCGGCCGCCGCCACTTCGCTCGCGACGGCGCTCCAGGTCAGGTCGATGGCGGCGCGTATCCGGCGGTCCCGGCTGAGATCGCCGAGCGTGCTGTCGTCGCCGGCCCGCAGCACCGCCTCCGCCGCGAACACCGCCCACTCCGCGTCGTCGGAGGGGCCGAGGCGGAGGGGCTCCGGGGGCTGGTTGAGGGCGATGGGGACGGGGAGGGTGGTGGTCGCGTTGTGCTCGGCGAAGGTGTCCAGCTCGCGGGTGAGGCGCCGGGTCCACTCGGGCATCCGGGCGGCCCGGTGCCGGGCGGCCGGCCAGCCGGCGGCGTCACCGGCGGCGAGGCCCAGCAGCAGCCCCTCGACCCGGCGGCTCACGGCCGCACCTCGTCCTCGTCGGCGGCGAGGACATAGGCGGCGGGGTCGGGCGGCGGGGCGGCGTCGGCGCGCAGGGGAGCGGTGTCCCGTACGAGACCGGGGTCTTCCGCGGGATCGCCGTGCGGTACGGGGTCCCCGTTCCCTGCGACGTCCGCCTCTGGAGGCGTCAGCAGATCCGCCACGTCCAGCACGTGGTGGCCCGCCATCGACGGCAGACAGGTGCCCCGGGCCGGGCCGATGGCAGCCGCCCACTCGGCCGGGATGGCGCCGGCGCCCTGCGTCGCACCGTCCAGGGCGCCGGCGACCGCGGCCGTGGTGTCGGCGTCGCGGCCCATGTTGACCGCGGTGAGGACGGCCCCCTTGAAGTCACCGTCGGCCGCGGCGTACGCGCCGAAAGCCAGGGCGACCGCCTCGGGCGCGAGGTCGGTCCACGGGTAGCCGCCGATCACGACGGCGGAGCGGACCGCGCGTTCGCCGCGGTGGGCGACGGCCACGGCCCGGCGCAGTGAGCGGGCCGTCCAGGAGTCGTCCGGGACGACGGCCAGGGCCGCGGCCACGACGGCGACCGTCGGGGCGCCCGCCATCGCCGCCGCGACCCCGGCCGCGACCGCCTGCCCGCCATAGATGCCCTCGCCGTCATGGCTGACCGAGCCGTCGATCGCGACCAGCCGGGCCGCCTCGGCGGGGCGGCCCGCGGCGAACACCCCGAAGGGTGCCGCCCGCATGGCGAGGCCGTCGCTCCAGGCGTGGCGGTGCTGGGCGGAGATGGGCGCGGCCAGGCCGCGGCGGAGGTTCTCCAGCGTGCCGCGTTCGCTGAAGCCGGCGCCGCGGAAGGGGCCCTCGGCGCGGTCGGCGATCCAGGCGTGCCAGGCCGCCTCGGCGTGGGCGGGGGTGAGGGCGGAGCCGTGCCGGGCGAGCAGCAGGCCGGAGAAGATCGCGTACTCGGTGTCGTCCGTGCCCGACGGCCGGTCGGCGACGTAACCGGTGATGCGGCCCCAGCGGGCGCGGATCTCGGAGGGCTTCAGGTTCTCCGCGGGTGCGCCGAGGGCGTCGCCGACGGCGAGACCGAGCAGAGCGCCGCGGGCCCGGTCGCGGAGTCCGGCGGTGTCCTCGCGGGCCGGGACCGAGGGAATGCAGGCGATCGATGCCATCGCGGCCTCCTCTCTTTGCGGATCTGTCCCCGGTGCGGTGTGCGGCGCAGCCTCTCGGGCCTCAGCGTCACCCGGTCGACATCTGAGCGGGACTTCGAACGAATGAGCAAGAAACGGTAAAACCGCAGGTTAGCCCAGCCTTTCCTTGCTGGCCGGTGGGAAATTTGCGACGTAGTCTGGGCGTTGTCGAAAAGTAGAACTCGTCCAAAGAATCTACAGGGGGAACGGTATGGCCATCATCGAGACCGAGGCGGCGCTGCACGAGGCGCACCGCGACAACCACACGCACCGGGACGTGAACGGCGGCTGGCTGCGCCCCGCCGTCTTCGGTGCGATGGACGGCCTGGTCTCCAACCTCGCCCTGATGACCGGTGTCGCGGGCGGCGCGGTCAGTCAGCAGACCATCGTCCTGACCGGACTCGCGGGCCTCGCTGCCGGCGCCTTCTCGATGGCCGCCGGTGAGTACACCTCCGTCGCCTCGCAGCGCGAGCTCGTCGAGGCCGAACTGGACGTGGAGCGGCGCGAGCTGCGCAAGCACCCGAAGGACGAGGAGGCCGAGCTCGCGGCGCTCTACGAGGCGAGAGGCGTCCAGCCGGGGCTGGCCCGGGAGGTCGCCCGGCAGTTGTCGAAGGATCCCGACCAGGCGCTGGAGATACACGCCCGCGAGGAGCTCGGCATCGATCCCGGGGACCTGCCGTCGCCGCTGGTCGCCGCCGTGTCGAGCTTCGGCTCCTTCGCGCTGGGCGCCCTGCTCCCCGTACTGCCGTATCTGCTGGGGGCGACCGCGCTGTGGCCCGCCGTGCTGCTCGCGCTGCTCGGGCTCTTCGGCTGCGGTGCCGTAGTGGCCAAGGTGACCGCGCGGACCTGGTGGTACAGCGGGCTCAGGCAGCTCGCCCTGGGTGGCGCGGCGGCCGGTGTGACGTACGCCCTGGGCAGTTTGTTCGGGACGGCCGTAGGATAAAGCGGCTCGGACTTATGCGTTGGGCCGCATAAGTAGCCGTTACTCGCTGGTTTCGAATGCTTAACCGCGGGGCATGAGCCGTAAGCGCTGTGGGCAATGAGGCCTGCGGCGCACCCCAGGGTGGCGACGCTGCTTCCCTGATCTTTCGGGTCGTCGGACACCGATCTGTCCGCTTCGGCCCCCATACCTCCGCCGCCCGTGCGCGGTACCCCGCCGCCACCCGCGGCGTCCGCATGTTGGAACGGAGTATCCGGTTCCCGAGAACCGCTCCATCATGTAACCTGCACGAAATTTTGGTCTCATCGGAGATCTCACGCAGAGGGCCAGCGTCGTCCCTCGGCACCCTTCCCCCAGAGCCGAAGGCCTGGGAGGACCTCAAGCCACATGACGACGACGGGAGAGCCGATGCGTACGCCGCGCCAGCCGTCCCAGCAGTCCACGAATGGCCAGAACTGGTCGTTCATGGATGCTCGCCCTGCTGCGCAGGGTATGTACGACCCCCGCAACGAGCACGACGCCTGTGGCGTCGGCTTTGTGGCCACCCTCACCGGCGAGGCGAGCCATGCGCTGGTCGAGCAGGCGCTCACGGTTCTGCGCAACCTCGAGCACCGCGGGGCCACCGGCTCCGAGCCGGACTCCGGAGACGGCGCCGGCATCCTCGCCCAGGTACCCGACGCCTTCCTCCGCGAGGTGGCCGGATTCCAGCTGCCCGAGGCCGGCGCCTACGCCGTAGGCATCGCCTTCCTGCCCGAGGACGGGACCGACGACGCCGTCTCGCAGATCGAGACGATCGCCGCCGAAGAGGGCCTGACCGTCCTCGGCTGGCGCGAGGTCCCCGTCGCCCCCGAACTGCTCGGTGCCACCGCCCGTTCGACGATGCCGGCCTTCCGGCAGATCTTCGTCAGCGACGGCGTCTCGGAGGGCATCGCGCTCGACCGCAAGGCCTTCGTGCTGCGCAAGCGCGCCGAGCGCGAGGCCGGCGTCTACTTCCCGTCGCTGTCCGCGCGGACCATCGTCTACAAGGGCATGCTGACCACCGGCCAGCTGGAGCCCTTCTTCCCGGACCTGTCCGACCGCCGGTTCGCCTCCGCGATCGCGCTCGTGCACTCCCGGTTCTCGACGAACACGTTCCCGTCGTGGCCGCTGGCCCACCCGTACCGCTTCGTCGCGCACAACGGTGAGATCAACACCGTCAAGGGCAACCGCAACTGGATGCGGGCCCGCGAGTCCCAGCTGTACTCCGAGCTGTTCGGCTCCCCGGAGAAGCTGGAGCGGGTCTTCCCGATCTGCACGCCCGACGCCTCCGACTCGGCGTCCTTCGACGAGGTCCTCGAACTGCTGCACCTCGGCGGACGTTCGCTTCCGCACTCGGTGCTGATGATGATCCCGGAGGCGTGGGAGAACCACGACTCCATGGACCCGGCCCGGCGCGCGTTCTACGAGTACCACTCCACGATGATGGAGCCCTGGGACGGCCCGGCCTGCGTCACCTTCACCGACGGCACCCAGGTCGGCGCGGTTCTCGACCGCAACGGTCTGCGCCCGGGCCGCTACTGGGTCACCGACGACGGTCTCGTCGTCCTCGGCTCCGAGGTCGGCGTCCTCGACATCGACCCCGCCAAGGTCGTCCGCAAGGGCCGTCTGCAGCCGGGCCGCATGTTCCTCGTCGACACCGCCGAGCACCGCATCATCGAGGACGACGAGATCAAGGCCCAGCTCGCCGCCGAGAACCCGTACGCGGAGTGGCTGGAGGCCGGCGAGATCGAGCTCTCCGACCTGCCCGAGCGCGAGCACATCGTGCACACCCACGCCTCGGTCACCCGCCGCCAGCAGACCTTCGGCTACACCGAGGAGGAGCTGCGCGTCATCCTCGCCCCGATGGCCAAGGCCGGTGCGGAGCCGATCGGTTCGATGGGTACGGACTCGCCGATCGCCGCGCTGTCCGACCGTCCGCGTCTCCTCTTCGACTACTTCACCCAGCTGTTCGCGCAGGTCACCAACCCGCCGCTGGACGCGATCCGCGAGGAGCTGGTCACCTCCCTGCGCTCGTCGCTGGGCCCGCAGGGCAACCTGCTGGAGCCGACGGCCGCCTCCTGTCGTAGCGTCGTGCTGCCCTTCCCGGTGATCGACAACGACGAGCTGGCCAAGCTCATCCACATCAACGCCGACGGCGACATGCCCGGCATGAAGGCCGCGACCCTCTCCGGCCTCTACCGGGTCAGCGGCGGCGGCGACGCCCTCGCCGCGCGCATCGAGGAGATCTGCGCCGAGGCCGACGCCGCGATAGAGAACGGCGCCCGCCTGATCGTCCTCTCCGACCGGCACTCGGACGCCGAGCACGCGCCGATCCCGTCGCTGCTGCTCACCGCGGCCGTCCACCACCACCTCATCCGCACCAAGCAGCGCACCCAGGTAGGCCTGCTGGTCGAGGCCGGTGACGTCCGCGAGGTCCACCACGTCGCCCTGCTCATCGGCTACGGCGCCGCCGCGGTCAACCCGTACCTGGCCATGGAGTCCGTCGAGGACCTGGTCCGCGCGGGCACCTTCCTGCCCGGCATCGACCCCGAGAAGGCCATCCGCAACCTGATCTACGCCCTCGGCAAGGGCGTCCTGAAGGTCATGTCCAAGATGGGCATCTCCACCGTCGCCTCCTACCGCGGCGCCCAGGTCTTCGAGGCCGTCGGTCTCGACGAGGCCTTCGTGGAGAAGTACTTCAACGGCACCGCCACCAAGATCGGCGGCGTCGGCATCGACGTCATCGCCAAGGAGGTCGCCGCCCGGCACGCCAAGGCGTACCCCGCCTCCGGTATCGCCCCGGCGCATCGCGCACTCGAGATCGGCGGCGAGTACCAGTGGCGCCGCGAGGGCGAGCCGCACCTGTTCGACCCGGAGACGGTCTTCCGCCTCCAGCACTCCACGCGCACCGGCCGCTACGACATCTTCAAGAAGTACACGGAGCGCGTGAACGAGCAGTCCGAGCGGCTGATGACGCTGCGCGGTCTGTTCGGCTTCAAGTCCGACCGGCAGCCGATCTCCATCGACGAGGTCGAGCCGGTCTCCGAGATCGTCAAGCGCTTCTCGACGGGCGCCATGTCGTACGGCTCCATCTCCAAGGAGGCGCACGAAACCCTCGCCATCGCCATGAACCAGCTGGGCGGCAAGTCCAACACCGGTGAGGGCGGCGAGGACCCGGAGCGGCTCTACGACCCCGCTCGCCGGTCGTCGATCAAGCAGGTGGCGTCGGGCCGGTTCGGTGTGACCTCCGAGTACCTGGTCAACTCCGACGACATCCAGATCAAGATGGCCCAGGGCGCCAAGCCCGGCGAGGGCGGCCAGCTGCCCGGCCACAAGGTGTACCCGTGGGTGGCGAAGACCCGGCACTCGACGCCGGGTGTGGGGCTCATCTCCCCGCCGCCGCACCACGACATCTACTCCATCGAGGACCTGGCCCAGCTCATCCACGACCTGAAGAACGCGAACCCGCAGGCGCGGATTCACGTGAAGCTGGTCTCGGAGGTCGGCGTCGGCACGGTCGCCGCCGGTGTGTCCAAGGCCCACGCGGACGTGGTGCTCATCTCCGGTCACGACGGTGGTACGGGTGCCTCGCCGCTGACGTCGCTGAAGCACGCGGGCGGCCCCTGGGAGCTCGGCCTCGCCGAGACCCAGCAGACGCTGCTGCTCAACGGCCTGCGCGACCGGATCGTCGTCCAGACCGACGGTCAGCTGAAGACCGGCCGCGACGTCGTCATCGCCGCACTGCTCGGCGCCGAGGAGTTCGGTTTCGCGACCGCGCCGCTCGTCGTCTCCGGCTGCGTCATGATGCGCGTCTGCCACCTGGACACCTGCCCGGTCGGCATCGCCACCCAGAACCCGACCCTGCGCGAGCGGTTCACCGGCAAGGCCGAGTACGTCGTGAACTTCTTCCAGTACATCGCCGAAGAGGTCCGCGAGATCCTCGCCGAGCTGGGCTTCCGCTCCATCGAGGAGGCCGTCGGCCACGCCGAGGCCCTCGACGTCACGCGGGCCGTCGACCACTGGAAGGCGCAGGGCCTGGACCTGGCCCCGCTGTTCCACGTGCCCGAGCTGCCCGAGGGCGCGGTGCGCCACCAGCTCATCGAGCAGGACCACGGCCTGGAGAAGGCGCTCGACAACGAGCTGATCAAGCTCGCCGCCGACGCGCTCGCCGTGGACTCGGCGAACGACGCCCAGCCGGTCCGCGCGCAGGTCGCGATCCGCAACATCAACCGGACGGTCGGCACCATGCTCGGCCACGAGGTGACGAAGAAGTTCGGTGGCGCGGGCCTGCCCGACGACGCCATCGACATCACCTTCACCGGGTCCGCGGGCCAGTCCTTCGGCGCCTTCGTCCCGCGCGGTGTCACACTGCGCCTCGAGGGCGACGCCAACGACTACGTCGGCAAGGGCCTGTCCGGTGGCCGGATCATCGTCCGCCCGGACCGCAACGCCGACCATCTCGCCGAGTACAGCGTCATCGCGGGCAACACCCTCGCGTACGGCGCGACCGGCGGCGAGATGTTCCTGCGCGGCAAGGTCGGCGAGCGCTTCTGCGTCCGCAACTCCGGCGCGCTGGTCGTCTCCGAGGGCGTGGGCGACCACGGCTGCGAGTATATGACCGGCGGTCACGCGGTGGTGCTCGGCGAGACGGGCCGCAACTTCGCGGCCGGTATGTCCGGCGGTATCGCGTACGTCATCGACCTCGACCGCGACAACGTCAACGTCGGCAACGTGGAGTCGGTCGAGGCGCTCGACGACACCGACAAGCAGTGGCTGCACGACGTGGTGCGCCGGCATGCGGAGGAGACCGGTTCCACGGTCGCCGAGAAGCTGCTCGCGGAGTGGTCCGTGTCCGTGGAGCGCTTCAGCAAGATCATCCCCAGCACGTACAAGGCAGTGCTCGCCGCCAAGGACGCCGCCGAGCGAGCCGGTCTCTCCGAGTCCGAGATCACCGAGAAGATGATGGAGGCGGCGATCAATGGCTGACCCGAAGGGCTTTCTGAACCACGGCCGTGAGGTCGCCAAGTCCCGCCCGGTCGAGGAGCGCGTCAAGGACTGGAACGAGGTCTACGTCCCCGGCTCGCTGCTGCCGATCATCAGCAAGCAGGCCAGCCGGTGCATGGACTGCGGCATCCCGTTCTGCCACAACGGCTGTCCGCTGGGGAACCTGATCCCCGAGTGGAACGACTACGCCTACCGCGAGGACTGGGCGGCCGCCTCCGAGCGCCTGCACGCCACGAACAACTTCCCGGAGTTCACGGGCCGCCTGTGCCCGGCTCCCTGTGAGTCGGCGTGTGTGCTCGGCATCAACCAGCCGGCCGTCACCATCAAGAACGTCGAGGTCTCGATCATCGACAAGGCGTGGGAGACCGGTGACGTCGCCCCGCAGATCCCCGAGCGCCTGTCCGGCAAGACGGTCGCGGTCATCGGCTCGGGCCCGGCGGGCCTGGCCGCCGCCCAGCAGCTCACCCGGGCCGGCCACACGGTCGCCGTCTACGAGCGCGCGGACCGCGTCGGAGGCCTCCTCCGGTACGGCATCCCCGAGTTCAAGATGGAGAAGCGGCACATCAACCGCCGTATCGAGCAGATGCGCGCGGAGGGCACCCGCTTCCGCACCGGCATCGAGATCGGCCGCGACCTGAAGGCCACGGACCTGAAGAAGCGGTACGACGCGGTGGTGCTGGCCGTCGGTGCGACGACCGCCCGTGACCTCCCGGTCCCCGGCCGCGAGCTCAAGGGCATCTACCAGGCCATGGAGTACCTGCCCCTGGCCAACAAGGTCCAGGAGGGCGACTACGTGGCGCCCCCGATCTCTGCCGAGGGCAAGCACGTCGTCGTCATCGGCGGCGGCGACA
This sequence comes from Streptomyces sp. KR55, assembly GCF_052245645.1. NCBI lineage: Bacteria > Bacillati > Actinomycetota > Actinomycetes > Kitasatosporales > Streptomycetaceae > Streptomyces > Streptomyces sp. KR55. The sequence continues at coordinate 40,228 of NZ_JBQQCE010000010.1, forward strand.
CGGGCGCCGACTGCGTGGGCACCGCCCACCGCCAGGGCGCGGCCTCGGTGACGCAGCTGGAGATCATGCCCCGCCCGAACGACGAGCGGAACCCGGTCGCCCAGCCGTGGCCGACCTTCCCGATGCTCTACAAGGTCACCTCGGCGCACGAGGAGGGCGGTGAGCGGGTCTACTCCGTCTCCACCACCCACTTCGAGGGCGACGAGGACGGCAACGTCCAGTGGCTGCACCTCACCGAGGTCGAGTTCATCGACGGCAAGCTGACCCCGAAGCCAGGTACGGAGCGCAAGATCCCCGCCCAGCTGGTCACCCTCGCCATGGGCTTCACCGGCACCGACCGGGAGAACGGGCTGGTCGACCAGTTCGGCCTGGAGCTCGACGAGCGCGGCAACATCGCCCGCGACGCCGACTTCCAGACGAACGTGCCGGGCGTGTTCGTCGCCGGTGACGCCGGCCGCGGCCAGTCGCTCATCGTGTGGGCGATCGCGGAGGGCCGCTCGGCCGCCCGCGGCTGCGACCGCTTCCTGACCGGCGCCAGCGACCTGCCGGCGCCGATCCGTCCGACGGACCGGGCGCTGATGGTCTGACGGCCGATCACAGAACGTCCCGTACAAAGGCGTACGGGCTGGTTGTCCGGGGGATTTCCCCCGGACAACCCCCGAAGACGGCGCCTGCCCGCCAGTCCCCGACCGGACGACTGGGCAGGCGCCGTCGCCTTTTTCTCACGTCAGGGCGGTGACCTTCCCGACCGTCAGAACCACCAGCAGCACCAGCAGCGCCACACACGCCCCCGCCTGGATCAGCGAACGCCGTTCCCGCGGCGCGTACGCGAACGCCAGCGTCACCAGCCCACCCGCCAGCAGCCCGCCCAGGTGCCCCTCCCAGGAGGTGAAGCCCGCGGAGATCACCAGCCACAGCAGCAGGGCCGCCATGAAGCGGTTGACGGCGTTCATGTCGTAGCCGAGGCGGCGGGACATCACGTAGTACGCGGCGCCCAGACCGAAGATCGCGCCGGACGCGCCGACGGTGCGGACGTCGGGGGCGAGCAGCAGCACCAGGACCGAGCCGCCGAGCGCCGACAGCAGATAGAGGGCGAGGTAGCGGACCCGGCCGAGCTGATGCTCCACCGTGCGGCCGAGGTTCCACAGCGCCGCCATGTTCATCACGATGTGCAGGATCCCGAACGTGCCCTCGGTGGGCGGGGAATGCAGGAACGCGCCGGTCAGCAGCCGGTACCACTCCCCGTCGACAACTCCCTCCGCCTCGAAGCCCCCCAGGTACACCCCCTGCCAGACGTAGTGCACGCCGTCCGGTCCCACGAGTCCGGCGCCGAGCATCCCGAACCGGTCCACGATCGCCGGGAGTACCAACGCCGCGACGTAGGCAAGGACGTTGAGCGCGATCAGCACGTACGTCACCAGGGGCACCGCCGTGATCCGGCCGCCGAACGCGGTCCGCGCCTGGCGCACCGAGCGGGCGCCCTCCTTCACACACTCCGGGCAGTGGTGGCCGACGGCCGCCTCCCGCATGCAGTCGGGGCAGATGTACCGGTCGCAGCGGGTGCAGCGGACGTGGCACTCGACCTTGGGATGGCGATAACAGGTGGTGACGGCGGACTCGGGTTCCACAGCCGGCTCCTCTTAGGGGTGAACGGACGGCGAGCCGGCGGGGCGGCGGCGATCAAAATAGCGAACGCCTGTGGACGGGGGGAGAGGTGGGGCCCAGGGCCTGTCCGGCGGATCATGCCGCAGACGCGGGGTCTGGCACGCCCTCCCCCACCCTCTCCTTCGCTCGAGCGGGGGACCCCATGCGCGGGGGCACCCCCATCGCCCCCGCTCACCAGCGCCGATCAGTCACCGTCGCTTTCCTGCGACCTGATCCGCCGGACAGGCCCCAGTGCCGTAGCCTCGGCGTCGGTCCAGGTGAGCGAAGGGGGAGCCCGCATGGCGGCGATCAGTCTCAGCAAGGTCGAGGAAACCGCACCCGCACTGGTCAGTCTCTACAAGAGCGCCGGGGTGTCGCTCGCCAGGCACGGGCTGGACGGGCAGAGGGCCGCCGTCTACCTCGTGGTCGACTACTCCGGCTCGATGAAGCCGTACTACAGGGACGGCAGCGTGCAGGCGCTGGCCGACCGGGTGCTGGGGCTGTCCGCGCACCTCGACGACGACGGCCGGGTGCCGGTGGTGTTCTTCTCGACGGACATCGACGCGGAGACCGACATCGCACTCGCCGACCATCGGGGGCGCATCGAACGGATCGTGGCCGGGCTCGGGCACATGGGGAAGACCAGCTACCACCTGGCGATGGACGCCGTCATCGACCACTATCTCGACAGCGGCTCCACGGATCCCGCCCTGGTCGTCTTCCAGACCGACGGCGGGCCGATCAACAAGCTCGCCGCGGAGCGCTATCTGTGCAAGGCGGCTCGGCTGCCGCTGTTCTGGCAGTTCATCGGCTTCGGCGATCCGAACAGCCGGCAGTTCGAGTTCCTGCGCAGGCTCGACGAGCTGCCGGTACCGGACAAACGGGTCGTCGACAACGCGGGGTTCTTCCACGCCGGTGCGGATCCACGGGCGGTGTCCGACGCCGAGTTGTACGACCGACTGGTGGGCGACTTCCCCCAGTGGCTGGCGGCCGCGCGGGCACAGGGGATCGTACGAACCTGAGCCGCCTGCCGCACTGTTGGCTAGAACGGGACGCCGTGTCACCCTGAGGTTGATCCGACGGGGAGGCGATGCAGCTCATGGGTGACGGCGCACGATCGGGGAACACACGGGCCGCCACGGCCCCGCGCGGCGAGCGAGTGGCCGACTGGGCCGACGGACGGCTCGGCCTGTACGCGCTGGCCAAGGCCAATATGCGCAAGGTGTTTCCGGACCACTGGTCGTTCATGCTGGGCGAGGTCTGCCTCTACAGCTTCCTCGTACTGATCCTCACCGGCATCTACCTCACGCTGTTCTTCGAGCCGAGCAGCGCCGAGGTGGTCTACGAAGGGTCCTACACACCGCTCAACGGCGTCGTGATGACCAAGGCGTTCGAGTCCACCCTCGACATCAGCTTCGATGTGCGCGGCGGGCTGCTGATCCGGCAGATCCACCACTGGGCGGCGCTGGTCTTCGTCACCGGCATGCTCGTGCACATGATGCGGGTGTTCTTCACCGGCGCCTACCGCAAACCGCGCGAGATCAACTGGGTGTTCGGCTGGACGCTGCTGATGCTCGGCATCATCACCGGCCTCACCGGCTACTCGCTCCCCGACGACCTGCTGTCCGGCACCGGCATCCGCTTCGCCCAGGGCGCGATCCTGTCGATCCCGATCGTGGGCACGTATCTGTCGTTCTTCCTGTTCGGCGGGGAGTTCCCGGGGCACGACATCATCGCGCGGCTGTACCCGATCCACATCCTGCTGTTGCCCGGGATCATGCTGGGCCTGGTCGTGGCCCATCTGATCCTGGTCTTCTACCACAAGCACACCCAGTACCCCGGCCCCGGCCGCGACCAGAAGTCCGTCGTCGGCATGCCCTTCATGCCGGTCTACATGGCCAAGGCGGGCGGCTTCTTCTTCCTGGTCTTCGGCGTGCTCACGATCATGGGTGGCCTCGCGCAGATCAACCCCGTGTGGGCCTTCGGCCCCTACCGCCCCGACCTCGTCACCACCGGCGCCCAGCCCGACTGGTATCTCGGCTTCTCCGAGGGCCTGATCCGGGTGATGCCGGGATGGGAGATCAGCGCCTTCGGCCACACCCTGGTGCTGGGCGTCTTCATCCCGTTCGCGCTGTTCCCGCTGATCCTGGCCGCCATCGGGATCTACCCCTTCATCGAGGCGTGGATCACCGGCGACAAACGCGAGCACCACATCCTGGACCGGCCGCGCAACGCCCCCGTCCGCACGGGGCTCGGCGTCGCCTGGCTCACGCTGTACGCGGTGTGCCTGATCGGCGGCGGCAACGACATCATCGCGACGCATCTGCATCTGTCGATCAACGCCATCACCTGGTTCGTGCGGATCGCTTTCTTCGTCGCGCCGGTGCTGGCGTTCATCGTCACCAAGCGGATCTGTCTGGGCCTGCAACGCCGCGACCGGGAGAAGGTGCTGCACGGCCGGGAGACCGGCACCATCAAGCGGCTGCCGCACGGCGAGTACATCGAGGTCCACGAACACCTCGCCCAGGACCAGCGGTTCACCCTCACCCAGCACGAGCAGCCGGCGCCGTACGAGATCGGACCGCGCGTCGACGCCAACGGCGTGCGCCGTCCGGTCACGGTCTCCCAGCGGGTGCGGGGCCGGCTGGCCCGGGCCATGTTCGGGCCCGGCAGCCACATACCGAAGCCGACCCGGGAGGAGTACCGGGAGATCACCCGCGGGGGCGGGCACGGGCATTGAGGACGACGGTCCGGCACTCGTCGGGGCCTCCCCAGGCGGTGCGCAGGGCGCGGGCCTTGGTCAGCCAGAGGGACAGGTCGTACTCCGCGGTGTAGCCGATCGCGCCGTGCAGCTGGAGGGCCGTCCGGGCCGTGGTGTACGCCGCCTCGCAGGCCGTCGTCTTCGCGGCGGCCACGTCGGCCGGGCTCATCGTCAGCGCGGCGCCGAAGACCAGCGGCCGCGCGAACTCCAGGGCGATCTTCGCGTCGGCCAGCCGGTGCTTGACCGCCTGGAACGAGCCGACGGGGACCCCGAACTGCGTGCGCTGCCTGACGTACGCGACCGTCCGGTCCAGCAGCGCGAGCCCCACGCCGAGGGCCTGGGCGGCGGTGGCGAGCCGGGCCCAGGTGAGGGCGCGGTCGGCCGGCGGGGCGGGGGAGAGGAGTTCACCGCCGGTCAGGAGGGGGGTGAGGCGGCGGGCGGGGTCGAGGGAGGGACGCGCGGGCGCGTGGCCGGGGGCGAGACGCAGGCCGTCGGGTGTGAGGGAGAGGCGGGTGGCCGCCGCGTCGCCGTCGAGGGCGTACGACCCTTCGGGCGCCAGCGTCACCATCGACTCGCCTGCTGCCAGCCGGGGGAGGAAGCGTTCGGCGAGAGCGTCCGGCTCGGTGAGCAGTACGGCCGCCGCGACCGTCTCCGCCAACGGCCCCGGCACCGCATGCCGCCCCAACTCCACAAAGGCGACGGCGACTTCGACGGGGCGAGGGCCCACTCCGTCGTAGGCCTCGGGTACCGCCAGCGCGAACACCCCCGCCTCGGCGATACGGGACCACAGCTTGCGGCCGCTCGTGTGCTCGCCGCGGCTCCAGTCCCGTATGACGATAGGCGTCTCGGCGGACCTCAGCATCGCGTCCAGGGAGGCGGCGAAGGCACGCTGATCGGAGTCGAGGAGGAAGCGCATCAGCGGCGTCCCTTCGGCAGGCCCAGCAGGTGTTCGGCGACGAGGTCGCGCTGGATCTCGTTCGTGCCGGCGTAGATGGGGCCGGCGAGGGAGAAGACGTACGGCTCGGACCACTCCGTGTCCGCGCACTCGCCGTCCGGCCCGAGGACGTCGAGGGCGGTCTCGTGCAGCGCGATGTCGTACTCGGACCAGAAGACCTTGTTCAGGCTGGACTCCGCGCCGAGCGGTTCGCCCTCGAGGAAGCGGGCGGCGGCCGCGTAGGTGAAGAGCTGGTAGGCGCGGGAGCCGATGAGGGCATCGGCCACTCTCTGCCGTGCGGATTCCGGACTTCCCTGTGCCTGCCAGAGTTCGTGCAGCCGGCCGGCGGCGGCGAGGAAGCGGCCGGGGGAGCGCAGCGTCAGGCCGCGCTCGTTGGCGGCCGTCGACATCGCGATCCGCCAGCCCTGCCCGGGCTCGCCGATGACGTCCTCGTCCGGGACGAAGACAGCGTCCAGGAACAGCTCGGCGAAGGCGGGCTTGCCGTCCAGCCGGGCGACGGGGCGGATCGTGACGCCGGGGGCGCGCAGGTCGAACATCACGTACGTCAGGCCCTGGTGGGGTTTCGGGGTGCCCGGCTCGCTGCGGAACAGGCCGAAGGCGCGGTCGGCGAAGGCCGCGCGGGAGGACCAGGTCTTCTGGCCCGACAGCAGCCAGCCACCGTCGGTGCGGACGGCCCGGGAGGTCAGGGACGCCAGGTCCGAGCCCGCCTCCGGCTCCGACCACGCCTGCGCCCAGATCACCTCGCCGCTCGCCATCGGCGGCAGGATCCGGGCCCGCTGCTCCCTGCTGCCGTGGTCGAAGAGGGTGGGGGCCAGCAGACTGATGCCGTTCTGCGAGACCCGGCCCGGAGCGCCCGCCGCGTAGTACTCCTCCTCGAAGATCAGCCACTTGACGAGGTCCACGCCCCGCCCGCCGTACTCCTCCGGCCAGGAGACCACCGACCAGCGGTCCGCATACAGCCGCGCCTCCCACGCCCGGTGCTCGGCGAAGCCCTCCTCCGTCTCCAGTGAGGCCGGTGGCTCGGCGGGCACGTGGGCCCGCAGCCACTGCCGGGCCTGTGCGCGGAACGCCTGCTCCTCGGCCGACTCGTCCAGGTCCACGGGTGCCCGCTCCCTTCCCTAACAAGTGTTTGGTAGGTTAGCGTGGTGCCATGACAGACGTCGAGGCTCCGTCATACGTCCCCGGGCACGGACTGCTCGCCGGGCGCACCGCCGTCATCACCGCGGCGGCCGGGGCGGGGATCGGCGGCGCCACCGCCCGCCGGTTCCTGGAGGAGGGCGCGCGCGTGCTGATCAGCGACGCGCATGCGCGACGGCTGAAGGAGTACGAGGCAGAGCTGGGGCGTCAGTTCGCGGGCGCGGTGGCGGCGGCCCCCTGTGACGTCACCGATGATGCCCAGGTGCGGGCGCTCTTCGCGGCGGCCGTACGGGAGCACGGGCGGCTGGACATCGTCGTCAACAACGCGGGCCTGGGCGGGACGGCCGACTTGGTCGACATGAGCGACGAGCAGTGGTCCCGCGTGCTGGACGTGACGCTGAACGGCACCTTCCGGTGCACCCGGGCGGCCCTGCGGGCGATGCGGGAGACCGGCGGTGGAGTGATCGTCAACAACGCGTCCGTCGTCGGCTGGCGCGCCCAGGCCGGGCAGGCGCACTACGCCGCGGCGAAGGCGGGCGTGATGGCGCTGACCCGGTGCGCGGCGCTGGAAGCCGCCGAGTACGGAGTGCGGGTCAACGCCGTCGCGCCGAGCCTCGCCATGCATCCGCACCTGGTGAAGGTGACGACGCCCGAGGTGCTCGCCGAGCTCACCGCCCGCGAGGCCTTCGGGCGGTACGCCGAACCCTGGGAGGTGGCCAACGTGATCGTGTTCCTGGCGTCCGGCTACTCCTCGTACATGACCGGAGAGGTCGTGTCCGTCAGCAGCCGGCACCCCTAGGCGCGGGTGCAGACCACAATGGGTCACGTGCCGACCAAGAAGAAGCCCCAGGTGACCGGCGCCGCGCCGGCGCGCCGCCGCGAACTCCTGCGCACCGCCGCAGAGGTCTTCGCCGAGCAGGGCTACAACGCAACAACCGTACGGACCATCGCCGACCAGGCGGGCATGCTCGCGGGCAGCCTCTACTACCACTTCGACTCCAAGGAGTCGATGCTGGAGGAGATCCTGCACACCTTCCTGGACGAGCTCTGGGACGGCTACGACGCCGTCCTGGAGGCCGGGCTCGGGCCGCGCGAGACGCTCCAGGCCCTGGTCACCGAGTCGTTCAAGGAGATCGACCGGCACCGCGCCGCCGTCGCGATCTACCAGAAGGAGTCCCGGCAGCTGGCGGCGCAGGAGCGGTTCGCCTTCCTCGCCGAGTCCCAGAGCAAGTTCGAGAAGGCGTGGCTGACCACGCTGGAGCGCGGCGTCGCGGACCGGGTCTTCCGGGACGACCTCGACGTCCGGCTCACCTACCGGTTCGTGCGGGACACGGTATGGGTCGCCGCGTCCTGGTACCGGCCCGGCGGGCAGCACAGTCCAGAGGAGATCGCCCGGCAGTACCTGTCGATGGTGCTGGACGGGATCGCCGTACGTGAATAGCCCTTTTCCGTGAGGGAGTTGACATGGCCGAGGCCTACATCGTCGAAGCGGTCCGCACGCCCGTGGGGCGGCGCGGAGGAGGACTGAGCGGGGTCCACCCGGCCGACCTGGGTGCCCATGTGCTCAAGGCGCTGATCCAGCGGGCCGGGGTCGATCCGGCCGCCGTCGAGGACGTCGTCTTCGGATGCCTGGACACCGTCGGGCCGCAGGCCGGGGACATCGCGAGGACCTGCTGGCTGGCGGCCGGGCTGCCCGAGGAGGTGCCCGGGGTGACCGTGGACCGTCAGTGCGGGTCCTCGCAGCAGGCCGTGCACTTCGCGGCGCAGGGCGTGCTGTCCGGGACACAGGACCTGGTGGTCGCCGGGGGCGTACAGAACATGTCGCAGATCCCCATCGCCTACGCGACCCGGCAGGCCGCCGAGCCGCTGGGCTTCACCCAGGGGCCCTACGCCGGGAGCGAGGGGTGGCGGGCGCGGTACGGGGACCGGGCGGTGAACCAGTTCGCCGGCGCCGAGATGATCGCCGCCAAGTGGGGGATCGGCCGGCCGGAGCAGGAGGAGTTCGCGCTCGG
>NZ_JBQQCE010000100.1:0-25298 GCF_052245645.1 Streptomyces sp. KR55
ATGCCGCGGTCCGGCTCGCCGCGCACGGCGTGCGCGCGGGCGACCGGGTGGCGATCTGTCTGGAACGCTCGCCCCACCTGATCGTGGCGATCCTCGGCGCGCTCAAGGCCGGCGCGGCGTACGTCCCGCTCGACCCGTCGTACCCCGCCGAGCGGCTGCGGTACACCATCGACGACGTACAGGCACGGATCCTGGTCACCGCCAAGAAATTCTCCGACGTACTGTTCCGCGAGGTGCCCGAGGCGACGGCCGTGCTCGACGTCGACCGGCTGACGCAACCCGCCGACGAGCCCACGACCGTCCTCCCCGCCCCGGGCACGGCCCCGGACGACCCGGCGTACATCATCTACACCTCCGGCAGCACGGGCCGCCCGCGCGGTGTGGTGATCGGGCACCGCTCGGTCGTCAACACGCTCCGCGCGAACCTGACCCGGCACCCCTTCGACGCCACGGACGTCTGGCTGCAGCTCACCTCGCCCGGCTTCGACGTCGCGGTCTACGAGCAGTTCATGCCGCTGGTCTCCGGCGCCTCCCTGGTGTTCTGCGACGACACCACTCGCGGCGACGGAGCGGCCCTGACCCGCCTGCTGCGGGAGCGGGAGGTCACCGTCATGGTGACGGTCCCCTCGCTGCTGCGTGCCCTGGGCCGCCCGGATCTCGTGGGCGTACGGGTGCTGCTGGTGGCCGGTGAGCCCGCGGACGTACACGACACCCGGCATTTCGCCCGCGGCCGGGTGGTGATCAACGGATACGGGCCGACCGAGGCCGCCATCCTCGCGACCACCTACCACGTCGCGCCGGACGACGACCGGGCCCGGGTGCCGATCGGCCATCCGCTGCCGGGCACAAGCGCCCATGTGATCGACCGGTACGGCCGGCCGGCTGCCGTCGGGGTCCCCGGCGAGCTGTACCTGGGCGGCGCAGGTGTCGGCCACGGCTACTGGAACAACCCCGAGCAGACCGCGAAGCTCTTCACCACCGTCCCGGCGGTCGGCCCCGGTGAGCGGCTGTACCGCACCGGCGACCGGGTGCGTCGGCTGCCCGACGGGAACCTCGACTTCCTGGGCCGGCTGGACGGCCAGATCAAGCTGCGCGGCTTCCGCATCGAACTGGGCGAGATCGAAGCGGCGCTGGCGACCCACCCCGGAGTGCGGGAGGCGGTGGCGGTCGTCCTGGGACACGGTCCGGACGCCGAACTGGCGGCTGTCCATGTCGGCCCGGCGGACGCCCGGCAGACGCGCGAGCATCTCATGAGGCTGCTGCCCGGCCATATGGTGCCCCGGCACCTCGTTCCCGTGGACGCCATCCCGACCAGCGCACATGGCAAGGCCGACCGCAACGCCATCGCCGCCCTGTTGGCCGACCGGCTTCCGGCGGCGCCCGTGGACGCCGATCCGGCAGCGGGGGCGAGCCCGGAAGAACGCCGGATGCTGAGGTTGTGGGAAGAGGTGCTCGGCAGCTCGGTCGGGTCGCTCGACGACGACTTCTTCGCGCTCGGCGGACATTCACTGCGGGTCATCAGGCTGCTCGGCCTCATCGAGCGGGAGTGCGGCGCCCGTATCGCGGTCCGTGACTTCCTGGCGGCGCCGACCGTCCGCGCCACGGCCGACCGGACAACAGGCCGGACCGTCCGGGCCGCGGACACCGTGGGCCCGGCCGACGCCGTACTCGATCCGGCGGTCGTCTTCAGCGGCCCACCTGCACCATCCGGCGGACCGGCGCTGCTCACCGGCACCACCGGTTTCGTCGGGGCCTACGTCCTGCAGGAGCTGCTGGACCGCACCGACGACCGCGTGCTCTGCCTGATACGGGCCGACTCGCCCGACGCCGCGCGCCACCGTATCGAGGCCACCGTCACCCGCTACGGACTGCGGGTGGACCCGCACGACCCCCGTATCGTGCCGGTCCCGGGCGACCTGGCACAGCACGGGCTGGGGCTGGCCGGTACCGAGTGGGAGCGGGCGCTGCAGGAGGCGGAAACCGTCTTCCACGTCGGCGCCCGAGTACACCACCTCTCCGGCTTCCAGCATCTCGCCGCCGCCAACGTCCGTGGCACGGAAGAACTACTGAAGATCGCGGCGGCGGGCCGGCCCGCCCGGTTCCACCACATCTCCACGATCGGGGTGTTTACGGCCGACGGCACACCGCGGACGATCACCGAGGCCACCCCGTCCGACGCTGAACGGCACCCGCGCGGACGGGGCTACGCCGCCACCAAATGGGCGGCCGAACAGCTCGTCGCCCAGGCCGTGGCGCGCGGGGCGCACGCCCGCGTCTACCGGCTCGGCCGGGCGGGCGGAGCCACCGGCAACGGCGCTGTGAGCCTGGACGACATGCTCACCCGAATTCTCGTGAGCTGCGTGGAACTCGGCTGCTACCCGGCCGACCCACGGCTGACGTTCGACGTGCTCCCCGTCGATGTCATGGCGCGGGCGCTGGTGGCGCTGGCCCTCGCCGACGACGAGTCCGGCGCCGTCTACCACCTGCACCACCCTCAGGAACTGCGCCTCGATACCTTCCTCACCCCGTACGACCGGCGGGGCGGTGGCCCCATGGAGCCGGTGGACCTCGCCGAGTGGATACGGCGACTGCGCGCAGCCGGCGCAGACGGGGCCGAACTGCCCGCCCTCGCCTACCTCGAGCACCTCAGGGAACTGGGCGCCACCCGGCACCCGAGCCACGTCCGCCACCACAACCGGGCCACCCTCGACGCACTGCTGGCACACGGCATCACCCCACCCGAGCTCGATGACGCCCTCATCGGCCGGTGGTGGGACTTCCTGCGGCAGTCCGCCGCGCTCGGTACGACGACCGGAGAGACCAACCGATGACCACCGCACGTTCCACGCCCACCGGCACGGTGCTTTCCGGAGGGACCCCCGTACCCCTGCACTACCCGATGGCACGCCAGTGCCCGTACGCACCGCCCGAAGAGGTCACCAGGGTGCGCGCCGCAGGGACCGTCGCCCGGGTCACGATCTGGAACGGGGTCCGGCCCTGGCTGTTCACCCGCTATGAGGACGCCCGGGTCGTGCTCTCCGATCCGCGGTTCAGTGCGGACAAGAGCCGCCCCGGCTACCCCCTGTCCAGCGCCGTCGCCCTCGCCGAGACGGCCGTCACCCCGACGCTGCTCATCATGGACAACCCAGAACACGCTCACTACCGGCGGCTGGTGCTCAGTGAGTTCACCGTGAAACGCGCCGAGTCCCTGCGCCCCGCTGTGCGCAGCGTCGTGGACCGCTGCCTCGACCGGATGCTCCAAGGGCCCGCCCCGGCCGACCTGGTCGGTGAACTGGCCCTCCCTGTTGCCCTCTCGGTGATCTGCGAACTCCTGGGAGTGCCGTTCGAGGACCGGGAACTGTTCCGCTCCCTCACCCACACCATGAACGCGATCGGCGGTACGACACAGACCGCCGCGGCCGCCCGCCAGGAGCTGCAGGACTACCTCGAGTCCCTGGTCGCCGTCCGGGAGCGGGACCCGCGGCAGGACTTCATCAGCCGAATCGCGGTGAAGCACCTTCGCACCGGCGCCATCGACCGTGAACGGCTCGCCGCGATGGCGTTGTTGCTGCTCACCGCTGGGCATGACACCACCGCCAACATGATCTCGCTGGGCGTTCTCACTCTGCTGCGGCACCCCGGGCATCTCGCCGCGCTGCGCGAGGGCGACGACCCCGAACTGCTCCGCGACACCGTGGAGGAGATGCTGCGCTACCTGACCATCGTGCAGCGCGGCATCCGCCGTATCGCCGTCGAGGACGTCGATGTCAACGGCCACCTCGTGCGCGCGGGAGAGGGCGTCATCGCCGCCATCAATGTGGCCAACCGTGACCCCGGGCGGTTCGGCGCCGGTGAGGATTTCGACCCCACCCAGCGCGCGCACGGCCATCTTGCCTTCGGCTACGGCCCGCACCAGTGCCTGGGACAGTCCCTCGCCCGGGTGGAGCTCCAGGAGGTGTACGCGGCCGTCGCCCGCCGAATGCCCACCCTGCGTACCGCTGTGCCCGACGAACAGCTCCGCTTCAAGGACGACATGGCGGTGTACGGCGTACACGAGCTGCCCGTCACCTGGTGACCCCCACACACGACAGCACGACACACAAGGAGCTTCCCGCCATGCAGGTCTCCCTCCTGCCGGAACAGTGCGTCGGCGCCGGACACTGCGTTCTGTCCGCCCCCGACGTCTTCGGACAGAGCGAGGACGACGGTGTCGTCCTGCTGCTCGACGCGACTCCGCACGCGCACCTCGCGAACGCCGTCCACGAGGCCGCCGATCTCTGCCCCGCCCGGGCGATCCTGGTCGACGCGCCGGGCAGCACCGCATGACGGCGGCCCTGCTCCGGGCGCTGCGCGAGGCCCTGGGGGAGAAGGCGGTGCTCACCGACCCCGATGTGACCGAGGGTTACGCGGGCGACATGATGCCGCTGGTACCGCGCGGGCGGCCGCTCGCCGTCGTCCTCCCCGCCGACACCGCCCAGGTGCAAGCCTGCGTCCGCGCCTGCGCCGAGGCGGGCGTCCCGATCGTGCCTCGTGGCGCGGGCAGCGGCCTGACCGGCGCGGCAAACGCCATCGGCGGCTGCATCGTCCTCGTCACGACGCGAATGAACCGAATCCTGGAGCTCGACCCGGACAACCGGCTCGCGGTCGTCCAGCCCGGCGTGGTCAATTTGGATCTGCGAAAGGAGGCGACCCGCCACCGCCTCTTCTACCCGCCAGACCCTTCGAGCCTGGAGTGGTGCACCCTCGGCGGCAACCTGGCCACCAACGCCAGCGGCCTGTGCTGCGGAAAGTACGGCGTGACCGCGGACTTTGTGCTCGGCCTGGAAGCGGTGCTCGCCGACGGCTCACTGCTGCGGACCGGGCGCCGAACCGTCAAGGGCGTCGCCGGATACGACCTCACCCGCCTCTTCGTCGGCAGCGAGGGCACCCTCGGCGTCATCACCCAGGCGACCCTCGCGCTCACACCGCTGCCGGCCGCCCCCAGCACGCTCATCGCCTCGTTCGACGCGGTGGAGCAGGCGGGCGGCGCCGTCATCGGCGTCGTACGGGAAGGCATCGTCCCCTCCCTCATGGAGATCATGGACGCCACCTCGCTACGGGCATCCGCGGCATATCTCGGTACCGATCTCGGCGGTGCGGGCCAAGGGGCCCTGTTGCTCTGCCAGTCGGACTCGGGCGGCCCGGCCGCCGATCGCGAACTGTCGGCGATGGTGCGGCTCTGCCAGGAGGCCGGGGCCACCTTCACCCACACCACCCGCGATCCGGCCGAGGGCGATCTGCTGCTGCGCGCCCGCCGGGTGTCGCTCACCGCCCTGGAGGCGCAGGGCGCCGTGATGACCGAGGACGTGGCCGTGCCGCGCACCCGGATCGCCGAACTCATCGCAGGCTGCGAGAAGATCGGCGCCGAAGCGGGCCTGACCGTGGCTGTCGTCGGACACGCGGGGGACGGCAACATGCACCCCACCGTGCTGTACGACCGCACGTCACCGGGAGAATTCCGGCGGGCCGGTGAGGCGTTTGACGCGATCCTCGCCCTGGGCCTATCCCTCGGGGGTACGGTCACCGGCGAACACGGCATCGGCAAGCTCAAGCAGGAGTGGCTGGAGCGCGAGCTGGGCCCTGTCTCACTGCGGGTGCATCGGCAGCTGAAGGCGGCGCTGGACCCGGGAAATCTCTTCAATCCGGGAGCCGTGTTCACTCCGGCGGAGGCGGGTCACGGCACCTCGTGATCCTCAAGACCTTCCGGATCGTGGCCGGACTCGACGACGCGCTGCGCGCTCTCTTCCTCACCACGCTCATCTTCCGTGCGGGAACGATGGCGTACCCCTTTCTCGCCGCTCACCTCCTCCTGTCCGAAGGCCTCGACAAGGCACAGGTGGGCGCGGCCGTCGCCTGCTTCGGAGTGGGCGCGCTCGCCGCCGACCTGGCGGCCGGTGTGCTGCTGGCACGGTTCGGCGCACGCACGGTGATGCTCGGCGGCTTCCTGCTCAATGCCGCGGTACTTGCCGTCATCCCCCTTGTCCATCAACTCACTTCGATCGTCACGGCAGTTGTCGTCTGGGGCTTCGCCTATGAAGTGGTCACCCCCGCCGCCTACTCGGCCATCGTCGACGTCTCACGGCCCGCCGAACGCAAGGTCGCCTTCTCCTGCTACCGGCTGGCCATCAACCTAGGAATGGCCGTCGGCCCGATCGTCGGCGGGCTGATCTTCGCGGTCGGCCCACGGGCGGTGTTCTGGGCCAACGCCGTCTGTGTCCTGGCCGCGGCCGGCGCTCTGGCGCTCCGGACGCACGGCGGCGGCCCACCGGGCCGCCCGATACGGACGGAGAAGCGGGCCGGCGTCGGCGCGCGCTCGCTACGTGACCACACCCGGTTCTGGACGATCTTCGGCCTGTCGCTGCCGATCCAGCTGGCATACTCCCTCCCCTCGGTCTTCGCCGGCACCTACGTCATCGTCGCTCTGGGGATGCCCGGTTACTGGGCCGGCATCATCTTCACCGTCAACGCCGCGGGCATCGTCCTCTTCGAAGTCCCCCTCAACGCGGCGATGGCACGCTGGAGCAGCCTGCCGACGCTGCTCATGGGATACGGGCTCGCGGGCGCGGGCTTCCTGCTGATGGGGCTCTCCTCATCCGGCCCGTCCCTCATCCTCTCCACCGTGGTGTGGACGGCCGGCGAGATCGTCGTCTTCCCCGGGCTGCTGCACTACGTCAGCAGCCTGGCGCCCTCCGGCAGCGCAGCCGACCGGAACATGAGCCTCTACTCCACCGGTGTCAACGTCGCCTTCATCCTCGCTCCGCACCTCGCCCTGCTGCTCTCCGGACCCGGACACACCGGCTTCCCCTGGATGGCGGCCGGAGCCGCGGTCTGCGTGGCGTGGCTGCTGCTGATCGCGGCCCGCGCAAGCCCCTACACCTGGCAAGACGACGAACCGTCGCACGAGGAACCGTCACACAAGGAGGAACCCGAATCATGCACAAGCGCGATCTGACCCCACACATAGGCGTCGAGTTCACCGGGGCCACCATCGACGACCTGCGTCGTCCCGAGGTCTTCGACGACCTCGTCGACTCGCTCCAGCGAAGGGACCTGGTCGTCGTCCGCGGCGTCGATCTCACACCGGAGCAGCAGATCGAACTGGCCACACGGATCGGCAACCCGGTGCCCTTCGTGCTGAAGGACTGGCGACACCCGGAGTTCGACGAGATCCTCGTCTCCTCCAACGAGCGGAAGAACAACCGGCCGTTGGGCGTTCCCCGCGTCGGTAACTTCTGGCACCAGGACTCGTCGTTCAACGAGCGTCCTTCCGAATACACGATGCTGCACGGCGTCAACGTGCCGCAGGACTGCGGCCACACCCTCTTCGCGAGCGCCTGCGACGTCTACGACCGGCTACCGGACGACTGGAGGACCAGGCTCGAGGACCGCATGGGACTGCACACCCTGACCAAGCAACAGCGCATCGGCGAGGAGCACGTCGGACTGTCGATCAGCGAGATGCAGGCGCTGGTCGTCCAGCAGTACCCGCCGGTCGAACACCCGGTGGTGCGGCGCGACGCTTTCACCGGCCGCAACTACCTCTACGGCGCCCGCGCCTACATGGACTCCGTGGTCGGCTTCGATCCCAACGACAACGCGGCCTTCTTCGACCTGGTCGACTCGCTGGTGCAGGACCCCGCCCACGTCTACACACACCGCTGGACGCCGCACGACCTGCTGGTGTGGAAGACCTCGACCACCTACCACGTGGCGACCGAGCTGCCCCCGGGTGTCTCCCGGACCGTGCACCGTGTCAGCATCGCGGCCGCGTGATGACGGTGGGCCGAACCATGGAGACACCCCATCGTGCGCCGGTCGGCGTGATCGTCGACGGCTATTCGGTCGGCAAGTTCCTGCCCGCCGCGTTCCGGCGGCTCGGGGCGGACGTCCTGCATCTGCAGAGCACGCCCGAGTTCCTGTCCACCGTCGCGCCGCCGGACCTGAGCCCCTACCTCGCCAACGTCGTCCACGAAGACCTGGAGCAGACCGCGAAGCAGCTCGCCGAGTACGCCCCCGTCTGCGTGCTGCCCGGTCAGGAAACCGGTGTGATCCCGGCCGACCTGATCGCCGAGCACCTCGGCCTGCCCGGCAACGGCTCCGCGCTTTCCAGCGCACGGCGCGACAAATACGAAATGATCGAGACCCTGCGCCGGGCAGGGATCCACTGCGCGCGCCAGCTCAAGTCCGCGGACATACAGGAAATCGTGGACTGGGCGGAGCGCGAGTCCGGCTATCCCGTGGTGATCAAACCACTCAGCTCCGCCTCCACCGACGGCGTTTCCATCTGCCGCGACGCCCACGACATCCGCACCGCCGCCGCTGCCGTCCTCGGCTCGTACGACATCTTCGAGCGCCACAACACCGAGGTGCTCGCCCAGTCCTGCCTCCAAGGGACCGAATACGTCGTGGACGTGGTGCGCGGGCCCGGCAGGGGACGGCATGTCTGCGGGGTCTGGCAATACGAAAAGACCGACATCGGCACCAAACGCGTGTACGACAAGAACATCCTGCTGGCCCCTGACAGTGAGCCGGTGACCGAACTGGTCGCCTATCTCGACACCGTCCTGGAAGCCCTGGAAATCCGGTTCGGCGCCGCCCACGCGGAAATCATCATGACCGCACAAGGCCCCGCACTGGTGGAGATAGGCGCCCGGCTGAACGGCGATCTGGAGCCCGGATTCCACGACGTCTGCATGGACGGGAACCAGGCGGACCTGCTGGCACTGGCATGCATCCGACCCGATGAGTATGCGCGCCGCTTCACCGGGAAAACCATGTACCGCAAGCGGTGCGAGGCTCTCGTCCTCCATGGCCAGACCAGTCTCAGCGGCGTAGTGGCCGCCATCGACGAAGACGTCCTCGCCGAGATCGACGCGCTGGACACCGTGCATCTGGCGGTTCCCCGGGTGGCACCCGGCGACCGGTTGCGCCCCACCACCGACCTTCTGTCCAGCCCGCTGCGGGTCTTCATGACGGGAGGCGACCGCCGGCAGCTGATGGCCGACTACCAGCAAATCCTCGCCCTCAAGGACCACGTCTTCCGGCTCGCCTGACCACTCACCACGCCACATACGTGTTCGACCGGCGCCCGCTCCGGGCGCCCTGCGGAAGGACATCCATGCCCGTTCCGATCCGGCCCGGCCTCGCCGCGCTGCCCGACTACATCATCCCGAGCCAGCCGCCCGGGGCTGTCCTGCTGAACTCCAACGAAAGACCCCTCGCGCCCCCGCCGTCCGTTGTCGCGGCCATCACCCGCGCGGCGTCCGAAAGCCACCGCTATCCCACCTGGTACTCGGACGAGCTGGTCTCCCGGCTCGCGGACCGGCTCGGCGTACCGGAGCCATGGATCGCTGTGGGCTGCGGCTCGGTGAGCCTGTGCCAGCAGCTCATCCAGGCGTACTGCGCCCCGGGTGACGAAGTACTGTGCGCCTGGCGCTCCTTCGAGGCGTACCCGGTCTTCGCCCAGGTCGCCGGCGTGGCCGTACGCACCATCCCCCTGGATGCGGAACACCGGCACGACCTGGACGCCATGCCGGCCGCCCTCACCCCCGCCACCCGGGTCGTCTTCGTCTGCAATCCGAACAACCCCACCGGCACCGCGGTGCGTTCGGATGCTCTCCTGCGGTTCCTGGACAAGATTCCCTCCGATGTCCTGGTCGTCCTCGACGAGGCATACCGGGAATTCGTCACGGACCCAGAGGTGCCCGATGGTGTCCCGCTCGCCCTGGAGCGCGAAAACGTCGCAGTCCTCCGCACCTTCTCCAAGGCGTACGGCTTGGCCGGCGTCCGGATCGGCTACTGCGTGGCACCTCCGCCGATCGCCGCCATCACGACAAAAGTCGGCGTCCCCTTCGCTGTGAGCCGCCTCGCCCAGGCAGCCGGACTCGCCGCCCTGGAACACGCCGACGAAGTACGCGCACGGTGCGAGGCCGTGATACGGGAGCGGGACCGCCTCCGCGCAGCCTTGCTGGAAGCCGGTCACGACATTGCGGAATCACAGGCCAACTTCCTCTGGCTGCCACTGGATGAGCACTCTGTGCAGTTCGGTGAACACTGCGCGAACAATGGAGTCATGGTCCGAGTTTTCGGGAATGACGGCGTCCGTGTCACGGTCGGACTCCCCGAGGAGAATGACGCCTTTTTGCGCGCGGCCCTGGCCTTCGCCCGTCCTTTGACGCAACGTAACCAATAGAGCAAGGGAAAGCAGCTCACCCAATCCCTGGCATCACCGCCTTTACAGCCCATCGAACCAGGAGAATTACATGCCGCACATCACCGTTGACTACGACGAGCTCTTGGACGGCTTTTTCAACCGCCGCCGCTTCGCCCTCGAACTCCACGCGCTGGCGGCCAAGACGGTCGACGGCATCACGGTCGAAAGCTGCAAGACACGCTTCCGGCGCGTCGAGGAGGCCGTCATCTCGGACGGCAAGCCTGGCCAGGCCCTGATCCACATCGACTTTGCGATCCTCCCGGGCCGTTCGACGGAGACCAAGACCGAACTGAGCCGTGCGGTACTCGACCTGGTACGCGCACACACGGCATCCGTGCCCGACGCGGTGGTACACGCGTCCGTCGATGTACACGACCTCAGCGCCTCATACACGAAGCACCTTGGGTGAGTTGGGTAGGATGGTGTCGTACATGGTGAGGCGGCGCCTTCTAAGCGCGTATCCAGAAGTTCTGCGCGTAACGAGAGTTGAGGCCTTCTGGTGCGGGAGGCGTTGGCATGGCCCTCGCCGGGCGTTCGCTCACTCGTTTCCACGTGCGCCCGTACGCCCGGTATTTCGATCATCCGTCAGAACGGCCGCTTTGCCCGGACTTGAGGCTCTTACCTTTTCGCCCGAAACGCTACCGACCGCGCAAGTGACGGCCCCTCAGGGGCGTGACGTGGGCAACGCGCGCGGCCCGCCGCGCGGCCCGCGCGGTCGCCCGCCTCGGCGGGTGAGGCGTCGGCCTGGCAGAGTTCGGCAAGCAGTTTTCGGTCCGGCCCGCAGGAGGTGCCGGGCGCACACGCCCTGTCATTCTTGTTGGTTGACACGCAGGTCGGATGCTCGCGATCGGGAGGCGTGGTCCGGTTGCTCTTCGAGTACGGGCGGCGTGCCGAAGGCCCGTGCGTGTGAGGGTGCGGAGGCAAGGTCTTCTTCCGCCCAGACGACCTTGCCGCCCGGTATCGAGCGGGAGCCCCATCTGCGGGACAGCTGAGCGACCAGGTAGAGGCCACGGCCGTTCTCGTCGACGGTGCGTGCGCTCCGCAGACGTGGGGAGCTGACGTCGGTATCGGACACTTCGCAGGTCAGGACCTGGTGCTGGATCAGACGCAGAACGATCGGGCCGGTGCTGTGGCGGACGGCGTTGGTGACCAGTTCGCTGACGATCAGCTTCGTGGAGTCCTCGAGACCTTCCAGGCCCCATTCGGCCAGCTGACGGGCTGCCAGGTTCCGGGCGCTGCGGACAGCGGTCTCGTCACTGGGCAGCGTCCAGGACGCGACCCGGGTCGGGCTGAGCGAGCGGGTGCGGACCAGGAGCAGGGTGACGTCGTCGCACTCCGCCCGACCCTGGAACGCCTCCATCGCGCGGGTGCAGAGGTCTTCCAGGGAGCGACCCGGTTGCGCGAGGGCGGTGCCCAGGCGGTGCATGCCCTCCTCGATGTCGTGGTCGCGGGTCTCGATCAGGCCGTCGGTGTAGAGGGCGAGGAGGCTTCCCTCGGGCAGTTCCAGCTCCACGGCCTCGAAAGGGATCCCCAGCCCGATGCCGAGTGGGGCTCCGGTGGGAAGGTCGGGGAAGGTGACCTGGCCCTGTGGGTCGATGATCGCGGGCGGGGGGTGCCCGGCGGCTGCCATGGTGCACTTCCGGGTGACCGGGTCGTAGACGGCATACAGACAGGTGGCGCCCACCACCGTGGGGGTCTTGTCGGGGGCGTCGGCGTCTTGTTCCGCCAGTCGCTGGACCGTGTCATCGAGGCGGGCCAGCAGTTCGTCGGGGGGCAGTTCCATGTCGGCGAGCGTGTGGACGGCGGTGCGGAGCCTGCCCATGGTCGCGGCGGCGTTGATGCCGTGTCCGACCACATCGCCGACGACGAGGGCCACCCGGGCGGCGGACAGCGGGATCACATCGAACCAGTCGCCCCCGACGCCGTGGTCCATGTCGGCAGGCAGGTAGCGCGAGGCCGCCTCGACCGCCGTACCGCCCCTCAAACGGCGCGGGAGCAAGTTGCGTTGGAGCGCGAGGGCCGCGGTCTGCTCGCGCGCGTACTGGCGCGCGTTGTCCAACGACACCGCGGCGCGACTGACGAGTTCTTCGGCCAGGAGCAGATCGACCTCCTGGAACGGCACCGGGTCTTCGGTGCGGATGAACAACGCCACGCCCAGCAGGGCGCGCCGCGCGCGGATGGGTACGACCATCAGGGAGTGCATGCCGTTCTCATGGACCTTCTGCGCCCGCACCGGATCCTGGTCGATCCATGTGCCCGGAGCGGTGTCCACGATCGGCTCCAGGTGGGACCTGCCGGTGCCCAGGACGTCGGTGAGGGGTGAGCTCGGCGGCACGGCGACCGGCTCACCCCGCAGCCACGGGGATTCCGGGACCCCTTGGTGGATCGAGGCCAGACCGGCACGTCGGAACACGGGGAGGCGCTCGCCCATCGGGCCGATGCGGACCGGGGGCCCCTCGCCGAACGGGACCGACTGCTCCAGGTCCACGGCGACGAAGTCGGCGAACAGGGGCACGGCAAGGTCGGCCAGTTCCTGACTGGTCTGCATCACGTCCAGGGTGCCGCCAAGGCGCGTACTGGCCTGACTGAGGGTGGCGAGGCGCTCACGCGCCCGCCGGCTCTCGGTGACATCGACGCTGATGGTGCACAACCCCAGCGCTTGACCGTCGGCGTCCTGGAGGCAGAAGAACGAAGCCGTCATCGTGCGCCCCTGGCGCGGACCCGTCGCCAGCGACGTCCGGTACTCGTGGACCTTGGTGGTGCCGCTCTTCAGTACCTGCCGCATCACCGCCTCGAGCGCTTCGGCTTTGGCACCGGGCAGCGCGTCGGTGAATCGACGCCCGAGCCGTCGGTCACGGGAAATGCCGTCGTGACTCTCCATCGTGTCGTTCACCCAGGTACAACGCAGCTGCCGGTCACGAACGGCGACGCCGATCGGTGCGCGGGTAAGAAGCGACTTCTGCACCGATCCGTTCACCGCTTCCCCGGACAGCGTGCCGATGTCGCTCACGGACACCAGCCACGCGACTGATCCGTCCTGCCCCCACAACATCGACATCCGCAGGGTGACGTCGAGCATGCGGCCGTCTCGATGGCGTACCGCCGTCGTGCCCGACCAGCCGTTCTGGGCACGGCACTGCTCGACGAACGCCGACATCGTCGACGCTTCATCAGAAAGAGGCAGTACGAGTGCGGCAGACCCACCCACCACGTCCCCGGCGGAGTACCCGACAAGCCGCTCAGCGGCCTCCGTCCATGCGACCACCGTCCCCTGCTCGTCGACCATCGCGATCGCCAACTCGGATATCTCACGCGTATTCATTTGCTTACTGAGTGTCATCTTTTCAGTGCTGGTCATCAAGCTGTTCCCCTCAGATGGATGGAGGGAGGGGGGTATGGATGCGGGAAGCCGATGGGCGGACGACAGCGGCGACCAGGACCACGGGGGGTGGGCACCTGGAGCAGGCCACATCTCATCTCTGCTCTCGATTCCAGACGCAGATGCAGACGTCGATCTGACTTTTTGCATCTTTTGGGCAATTGACCGGATGGTGCTTTGATCTGTGACAGCGCCGCAGCCGTGGCTGATGCCACCTGGGGTCTGTTGCGAAAGTGGATCTTGGTCGCCGGTAATCATGTGCTGTGGGGCACGGTGATCCGACGAATAGCCAGTGGGCCCGGCTGGAGCCGTTGTTGCCGAAGGGCATCGAGCCTGGCCGTCCGCCGGTGTGAACACGGCGGCAGCTGATGGACGGCATACGGTAGCGGACCGGGACGGATACCCCGTGGCGGGATGTGCCCGAGCAGTACGGCCGTGAGACCGGGTCTACTACCGGATGACCGCCCTCAGCCGGTGACAGACCAGACCCGGCGCGGGCCAGGGGCCGACAACACGCTGCCGTGCCTCAGCAGGACACCATCCACCAGGCCGAACCCTTCATGGGCAAGTAGCTGACCATCGACGAACGTGACCGTCTGGTCTGCTGTATTGGGTCGCAGGAAGAGTCGAAGTAGCCGTCGCAGCGCGCCCGTCAGCCGGGACATGGTCAGTCGGAGGAAACGTATGTCGTTCACAAATGTCCTCGGCATGCTCGGAAACACAGAGTCAGCACGCCAGTGGCTGCGGCCACGGTGGCCCTTGCAGGCCCGACAAAAGCTGCAGCGTTCCCCACAAGAGAGCTACATCGTTTGGTTCCCCGGGGTGGGAACACCGCCCTGTGCGGCCACCGCGGCTTCGTGAACCGCGGGGAGGCCCCTGGCCAAGGTCTCTCATGCGACGGACCCGTCATGGAGTGAGCCGTCCCGGCCATGGCCGGTGCCACGGCGGTGTGCAGGGAGCGGCAGTCCAGCCGGTGGGACGCGGGGCACGCAGGTGGGCCCGCTGTGTGCCAGTCCCTCCTCGTCGGCCAGGGTGAGCATCGGCTTGCCAGGCTCACACAACATGGTCACGACGAACCGCACCTTCGATGACGTACCCGAACGCCGGCCCCGAGCGGCGGTGCAGAGGGGCTCCAGGGTCTCCAGGCCGCCACTCGACGACGGTCATCGCCGAGACCCCTCGGGTATGAAGGGCGGCTTGACGTCCTGCAGCATCGCTACTGCCGTCTTCCACGTTTCGGACCGTGGCTGCTCGTTGGTCCCGCTCACTGGGTTCTTGTCCGACACCGTGTTCCACCTCCATAAGTCCACCGTGTCATGGGACCGGCACATCGTCCTGCGGCAGCCGCGTCAAGGCTTCCAGTTTCCACAGCCGTTTCGTAGTGATGACCGAGTGCACCGTGGATCTGTGACATCGGCTGCCCCGTGAGCAGTGTCACAACAGCGGCGCGAGCGCTGTCATAGATGACTACGGTCAAGGCAATCCTGGAAACCGCCACGTTCACCAACGATCTGTTCCCCGGCGCGGATTCCTTAGGGCATCGGTGCGGTCAGCCTGTGCCGCACCAGCCATCGGTCAGGGCGAAGGCCCTTGGTTGTCGGCCTCGGTTCCGTTTCCGGAGCCGAGGCCGACGGCTGCGCACAGCGTTTCGTGGCACGGGAGCCGTTCCACAGGGCATGGTGTGGCCCGGCCCCACTCGCCGATCAGCTGAGGCCGGCAATGGACTTCCTCATGCTCGCGTGCTTGTCCATGCGTCGACTCAGCGCGCTATCGCCCGGAACGGCCCCGAGGCCTGGTCGCCAGCGGGCCACGAGCACACAATGAGTGACATTATTTGCCAGCCATGTTGGCGTCTGCATGTGAGCCACCCACGGCCGACAGCGCACACTGCTGCGGCGGCTTGTAGCATGGGGGGCCCTGGGGTCGGAAGGGACAACCATGCACGCTGGGGATGACTCCGACGCCCTTGACCAGGCGACGAGGGAGTTCCTCGCAGCGCGTCCGCAGCTCTTCGGTATCGCGTACCGCATGCTCGGCAGCGCTGTGGAAGCCGAGGACATCCTCCAGGAAGTGTGGCTGCGGTGGCAGAACGCCGACCGCACGAACATCGTCGAGTCGGCAGCCTTCCTGGCCACCATCACCGCCCGGCTGGCGATCAACGTCGCCCAGTCCGCCAGGGTGCGACGGGAGTCGTACATCGGGCCGTGGCTTCCCGAGCCGGTTGACACCAGTCAAGACCCGCAACTGGGGGCGGAACGGGCTGAGGCACTCGAACTGGCGGTTCTCCTCCTCCTCGAGAAGCTCAACCCGGCGGAGCGGGCGGCCTATGTCCTAAGGGAAGCGTTCGACTACCCCTACCAGCAGGTCGCAGACATCCTGGAAACGAGTGAGGCCAATGCTCGTCAGCTGGTGAGCCGTGCGCGCAAGCACTTGGCCGCCGAGCGCAGGGAGCGCGTCAGCCCGGCTGATCATCGGCGCCTGCTGGAAGTGTTCCTCACCGCAGCACAGACGGGCAATCTGAGGGAACTCGAGGATGTTCTCGCTGCGGACGTCGTCAGCTACGCCGACGGCGGAGGGATGCGTGGCGCATCGAGGATTCCGGTCGTCGGACGTCCGCACGTCTCCAAGTACCTCGTTGCCTTCGCGCCGCGATTCTGGCCCCAGTCGGACATTCGATGGGTCGAGACCAACGGCCGCCCGGCCGTTCTTGTGTCGTCCGGCGGGAACCCCACGGCCCTGCTGTCCGTCGATGTGTCGGCGGAAGGGATCGACCGGATCATGTGGGTGATGAACCCGGCCAAGCTCTCGCCATACGTGGCGTCACTGGGCGGCTGAGGACCCTCTGGGTGCGCCCGGGCCGGGCGTCCGACGCTCCGCCGGCCCGCGCCGCTCCCCTATGCGGAACGGCGCGGCCGGCAGCGCGGCGCAGGATGGCAGACCGTGCAGTACAGCACAGTGTGACAGCAGGCTCAGGTGCTTCCGGTCCGAAGCCGGTGACGGCCTCTGAGCGTACCTGCGCGCGAGGGGCGCGGAGGAGGGCACGTGGTCAGGACGGAAGCCACAGGTCGGCGTGGCAGCCTCTTCTTTGGGGACGGCGAACACGGCGATGTCCACTCGGAGGGATTGGTGTAGAGCGTCCGCTCGCCCTCGTAGATGCAGTCGACCGGCCGAATCCACGCGCGCGTGTCACAAGCGGAGTCGACGTTCTGTCTTGTCTCATACAGGCATTCAACGGTGCAGGCGAGCAGCTCATCTCATTGCGCCCGCCGCATATCAAGAACCTCCGAGAGGATCCCCATCATGAAGGTCGTTGTAATCGGCGGGACCGGCCTCATCGGCTCGAAGCTGGTCAGCAAGCTGAACGAGCACGGCCACGAGGCGGTGCCGGCCGCGCCCAACACCGGCGTCAACACACTGACGGGCGAGGGACTGGCGGAAGTCCTGCAGGGTGCTTCGGTCGTGGTCGACGTGTCGAACTCCCCCTCGTACGAGGACAACGCCGTCATGGAGTTCTTCCGCACCTCGACCACCAACCTCCTCAAGGCGGAGGCGGACGCCGGTGTGACCCACCATGTCGCGCTCTCCATCGTCGGCACCGACCGGCTCGAGGACAACGGCTACTTCCGCGCCAAGCTGGCGCAGGAGAAGCTCATCAAGGCATCGGGGATCCCGTACTCCATCGTCCACGCCACGCAGTTCTTCGAGTTCGTGACCGGCATCGCGGACTCGATGACCGAGGGCGACACCGTGCGTGTCCCCGCCGCGAAGATCCAGCCCATGTACTCCGACGACGTGGCCGCCGCCGTGGGCCGCACGGCCGTCGGCACCCCCCTCAACGGCGTGGTGGAAGTGGCCGGCCCCGACGCGTTCCGGTTCGAGGAATTCATCCGCACCGGCCTCGCCGCCCAGAACGACCCCCGAACCGTCGTGGCGGACCCTCACGCCCAGTACTTCGGTTCCGAGCTCGAGGAGACCAGCCTCCTTCCCGGCCCCGACGCGCAGATCGCCGGAACCCGCTTCACCGACTGGCTCGCACAGCAGTGAGTCTTTGTGGGGCCCTGCTCATCAGGGCCCCGCACTGCGACCTACGGGCCCGCTTCGCCGCAGTCCGAGCCGCGTCATTCTTCGGCAGCAGCTCGTGGCGGCAAAACCAATTCATAAACAACTCAGATACATCACACACATCAGATACATCATGGAATTTCGCGCATTGCTGAAATCGCATTGCCGAAGAGGAGGAGTACTCCGTGTCGTACACGCCGAACAACGGCCCCTATGACACCCTGTCCCCGGAGAATGCAGTCCTTCTGCTAATCGACCACCAGATCGGGTTGATGCAGCTGATCGACGACATGCCACCCGAGACGGCAAAGAACAACGTCCTCGGGCTCGCCCGGGCCGCCAAGACCCTGGGCCTGCCCGTCATCCTCACCACCAGCCGCGACTGGGGTCCGAACGGGGCCCTGGTGCCCGAGCTGGCCGCGCTCTTCCCTGACAGTGAGGTCATCCGCCGGCCCGGCGTCATCAACGCCTACCGCTGGCCCGCCTTCCGCGAGGCGCTGGAAGCCACCGGCCGCAAGAAGGTCATCATCGCAGCCGTCACCGACGCGACATGCCTGTCGTTCCCGTCCCTGGACATGGTCCTGGACGGCTACGAGGTGCACGCCGTCATGGACGCCTCCGGCGCCGAAGCACCCGGCCAGATCGTTCGCGAGGCGGTCGTGGCGAACCTTTCGAAGGCCGGAGTGAACATCAGGGCATGGTTCGGTGTGGTGGCTGAACTGATCGCCGACTGGCGCCGCGACGAGGCCCAGGGCTGGCCGCTCGCCACAGGGGCGGTCCACGACCACCTGCCCAGCTGGGGCTATCTCCTGGACACCGACATGGCCTACGGGACCGGGCAGATGACCCCGCCCGCATGGTTCAAGGAGGGCGAGTCCGAGCCGACCGGCCGCACTCCGGCCGTGGGCACTTCAGCGCAGAGCGGGTGACCAGTCCGGCGCGGGGCACAAGGGTCCCCGTGGTGAAGCGAGTTCAAGGGACCGTGACAGCAACGTCGTTCATGCGGCTGTTGTGAGGAGGCGCGAAACGCTCGGCCGGTGTCTGCCGGCCGAGCGTTTTCGCACAGGCGCCTCCAGCGCCGTAATCACACCAGCCAGGACGAGATCCTCAGAAGCTGTTGTCGTTCCGAGCTTGAGCTGCGACGGGGCGTCGGGGAATGCCTTCGCGCCGCGGCGACGTCGGCAGAAACCATCGCTGCAAGCGGGTGGTAGTAGTCGAGCTGGGGCACTTGGTCCACGCCGACGATCGAGAGAATCACATGGTGATGGACGTCCGCCTCCTGCGGATCGCCTGCGAGCATGCTCGGCAAGGACGCCGTCTACGACCGGCTGCCGTACTTCTACACGGGTCAGTACGACCTCGGCATGGAGTACACGGGTTACACGAAACCGGGCGGCTACGACCGGGTGGTCTTCCGCGGCGAGGCCGCCGAACGGCAGTTCATCGCCTTCTGAATGTCAGGGAATCGCGTACTCGCGGGGATGAGCGTCAATGTGTGGGACGTCATCGATTCGATCCGTTCCTTGATGCTTTCCGGACCCGACATCGACGACGCCTTCCTCTCCGATCCCAGTGTCCCCCTGGACAGCCTGCTCCCCTGAGGCTGCGTCCGCGGGGTGCGGGGCGACGACGTCGAGGAAGGCCGCGACCCGGGTGTCACAAACACCTGGATCATCCAGTCGTACTCGATGACGACCAAGGCGATCGGAGTAATTCGGAGTAATCGGATCAATCGTGGCTATCACCGAACAACGTCTTTCCACCATGGTGCTGGTGATCGGTACCGGCGGGGCCGGTCTGCGGGCGGCGATCGAGCTGGCCGAGGCCGGCATCGATGTCCTCGCCGTCGGCAAGCGCCCCAAGGAGGACGCCCACACGACCCTCGCTGCCGGGGGCATCAACGCGGCCCTGGCCACGATGGACCCCGAGGACAGCTGGCAGCAGCACGCCGCGGACGCCCTCAAGGAGAGCTACCTGCTCGCCGATCCCCGCACCGCCCAGATCGTCACCCAGGGCGCCGCCCGAGGCATCGACGACCTGGAACGCTACGGCATGGCCTTGGCCAGGGCTCGGTGGACGGCTTCGACGGGGGCGAGGCCGAAGTAGTCCGGGTCGATCGCGGACACTCCGGTGGCGGAGAGGCGGGCCAGCACATACGCCACCCCATCGAAGGTCCGCACCTCCTTGGCCGGCGAGGCCAGCGCCACCCCGCCCGAGCCGTCATACCGCCAGGGCAGCCCGCCCTCCGCCACTTGCGTGCCCACCCCGGCCGGGGTGTAGAAGGCGGGGATCCCCGCCCCGCCGGCCCGCAGCCGCTCGGCCAGCGTGCCCTGCGGGATCATCTCCACCTCCAGCTCCCCGGCCAGATACTGCCGCGCGAACTCCTTGTTCGCCTCGATGTACGAGCCCGTCACCCGCCCGATCCGGCCCGCCGCCAGCAGGACCGCCAGACCCGATTCCATCGCCCCGCAGTTGTTCGAGACGACCGACAGGCCACCGACGCCCCACTCGAACAGCGCATGGATCAACACGTTCGGCACACCGCTCAACCCGAACCCGCCCACCGCCAACAACGCACCATCCGGCACATCCGCCACTGCCTCCAGGGCCGTGCCGGCCACTTCATCCATCTTTTTGCCCCGGCTCTCGTAAATGCGGACCCATCGGGCGCTTTTCCGTAGGGTAATGTCGGGTCTCCAGGTATTTGTGCAGGGTCCAGGTATTGCGGGGCGGTTCCGCCGCAGGCATCCCGTGTAATTCGCATCTCGCCTGACTGAGACCTGCTGCCACGGTCCAACGCCTTGGCATCCCTCGGCATCCCGCAGATGAGTGATATTGGTTGCGATCCCGAGGTCGCAGCGTCGGCGCCTGTCGCACGAACAAGGTATTTGCACGTCAATTCCCGTCATCACCCACGGATTCCGTTGACGCGCATCATCCGAGCGTCGACGCTTTCCTCCTGAACAGCGGAGCGGCGGGGCTGAGGGAATTCTCATGAAGACATTCGTGCATCGGGGGCAGATCACCAAGGTGGTTTTCGGCAGCGGTACGCGCAGCCGTATCCCAGAAGAGGCCAATGCTCTCGGACGCCGTCGGGTGCTCGTCCTGTGCACACCTGGTCAAGTGGACCAGGCAGCGGAGATGCGCGACCTGCTCGGTGCTGCAGCAGTGGGAACTTTCGCCGAAGCGGCCGCCCATACCCCTGTCGAGGTCACGGAGAAGGCGGTCGCGTACGCCGGAACCGTGGGAGCGGACTCCGTACTTGCCATGGGCGGTGGATCGACCATCGGCCTCGGCAAGGCGATCGCCGTGCGGACCGGTCTTCCGCAGCTGGCGCTGCCCACTACCTATGCCGGCTCGGAGATGACGCCGATCCTCGGAGAGACCGAAGGCCGCAGGAAGACGACCCGGCGGCTGCCGGAAGTGCTGCTCAACACGGTGGTGTACGACGTCGACCTGACGCTCACGCTTCCCGTGGCGATATCGGTGGTCAGCGGCATCAACGCGATGGCGCACGCCGTGGAAGCCCTCTACGCACAGGACCGGGACCCGGTCGCCTTTCTGATGGCCGGTGAAGCGCTCGATTCCCTCACCCGATCCCTTCCGGTCATCGCGCGACGTCCGGACGACGGTGAGGCACGGGCGGATGCGTTGTACGGGGCGTGGCTTGCGGGCACGTGCCTCGGCACAGTGGGTATGGCCCTGCATCACAAGGTGTGCCATGTGCTGGGCGGCACGTTCGGGCTTCCGCACGCCGAAACCCACACGGTCGTCCTGCCGCACGTGGTCGCCTACAACGGACCGGCGGCCCCCGAGGCCATGGCGCGCATCGCGCAGGCGCTGTCGGGGGACGACGCCGCGAGCGGTCTCTTCGACTTCGCCGGGCAACTCGGCGCCCCCAGGGCACTGCGGGACCTCGGCATGCCGGAATCGGGGATCGAGCAGGCGGCCGAACTCATCGTGCGGGACGGCTACTGGAATCCGCGACCAGTGGATCGGACCGCTGTCCGCGCCCTCCTGACCCGCGCCTGGGCCGGGGAGACGCCGTAGACGTCACCCGGCAACGAACATCCCCAGTCCCACTCCATCATCGAACACTCAACCACCACAGGAGCGCACCATGCGTGATCTGACCAGCGACACCATCACCGAGGCTGTGATCTCGACCATGCGGGACACCAAGGACTCCCGCCTCGCGGAGATCCTGGAATCGCTGGTGCGGCACGTCCACTCCTTCGTCCGTGATGTCGAACTGACGGAGGAGGAGTGGTCCCGAGGAGTGGACTTCCTGACTCGCACCGGGCACATGTGCACGCCGACGCGCCAGGAGTTCATCCTGCTGTCCGACGTGCTGGGCGTCACCATGTTGGTCGACGCTTTGAGTAATCGACGCCCCGCCGGAGCCACACAGAACAGCGTCCTCGGCCCTTTCTTCAGGGACGACAGGCCGCAGCACCTCGACGCCGCCGACATCTCCGGAGGTCTGCCCGGCACCCCCCTGTTCTTCGAGGGACGGGTCGTGAACCGTGAGGGAGCGCCGGTGGCCGGCGCGGCGGTGGACGTCTGGCACAGTGACGCGGAGGGCCATTACGACGTGGACGTACCCGGCCGAGTCGACCCGGCCATGCGCGCGCTGTTCCGGACCGACGAGACGGGACACTTCAGTTTCCGTTCCATTCGCCCGTCCAGCTACCCGATTCCCGGTGACGGCCCCGTCGGCGAACTCATGAGCGCGACCAGCCGGTCGCTCATGCGTCCCGCCCATGTGCACCTGCTGATCGAGGCTCCGGGATTCCAGCGCGTGACCACCATGCTGTTCCCTTCGGACGACCCGTACCTGGACGTGGATCCGGTGTTCGGTGTCAAGGAGTCGCTGGTCGAGTCCTTTGAAAGGTTCGAGGCTGACGCCGGGCCCTGCCGCGGGTTGACCGACGGGCCGTACACCGTGCTGCGGCACACCCTCGTCCTCGAACCCCTCCCCGCGGACTGATCTCCACGGCCGCCGCACACACCGTCGAGAGGCGGTCATCCATGACGAGCAGTGGTTCCGGTGAAACGGGCGGTGTCCTGCCGCGGTTGCCCAGCCATGTCATACCCCGACCGAGGCTGGTCCGCAGAATCCATCAGTTGCTGGACCAGTACCCGGTACTCGTCATGGCGGCTTCGGCAGGGTCGGGCAAGACGACCGCCGCGGTCCAGGCCGTTCAGGAGCTCTCCAGCCCCGTCGCCTGGGTATCACTCGCCGGGATGCCCGGCAATGTCGATCCCGGTGCCGGTGATTCCGGCGCCGACTGGCCGACGCTGACGGGCCTTCTCAAGGCAGCCGTCGAGCCCCATGTGCCGACCGCGGCAACCGCGCTGACGGGCGCACTGGCGCGAGGGCTTTCAGCGTCGGAGGTCGGCGCCCGGCTCGCCAGGATGCTCGCCGGCACGGAACTGGTGCTGGTACTCGACCGCGTGGAGACGATCGGTGGGGGCGCCGGTGCGGCGGGGCTACTCGCCGCACTGGTCGGGAGTCTGGCAGAAGGGCCGCGGCTGGTACTGATCTCCCGAGTGGATCTGCCCCAAGGCCTCGGAGGTCTCGGCGATGTCCATCGCGTCGCCTTCCTCGAGGACGGGGACCTGGCCTTCGACGTGGCCGAGGCCGCCGAAGCCCTGCGGGGCATCGACCGAGGCGACGACCCGTGCCAACTGGTCGATGCGATGGGCGGTTGGGTCACCGGCATCCTGTACGACTGGTGGGGTGCCGACCCCTCCGCCTCCGCCGCACAGCACGATCGCCTCGCGGCCGAACTGCTGGCCCAACTCACGCCCGTGGAGGCGTCGCTGCTCATCCGCACGAGCCTGCTCGACGACGGCGTGACGGCCGAGCAGGCGAATGTCCTCGGACTGGCATCGCCGGACCGGACGATGGCCGCCCTCCGCAGCCGAAGGCTGCCGCTCATCTGGTCCCCCGACGGCAGCCGTATGGTCGCCCTGCCGCGGTTCCGCCACTATCTCCGACGCGAGATCGGACGCCTGGACGAGAACACCCTGCGTACGTTGCGTGGGGCGTACGCCTCGTTGCTCCAAGGCAAGGGGCGCCACGAGGACGCCGTGGCCGAGCTGCTCATGAGCGGCGACACCGACACCGCCCGACACGCTGCGGAACGTGCCCTGCCCGATGTGCTGGGCCGACTCGACCTGGCGACCGCCAAGAGCTGGCTCGACCGCATGCGCCCGGCGCCTCGACCGCTCACACCGAACCTGGCCACGGCGGTGCTCCGCGTCGCCTTCGGGCTCGAGCAGTGCTGGCGGGGCGTGCAGTTGGCCGATCACCACGGTCGTGCGTGGTGGAGCGGCCTCGCCGAGCAACCGGGCGGCGCGGAGGACTTGGCCTTGCTGGTGTGGTGCTTCTGGCACGTGGGAAGGATCGACGGGGCACGCGAGATCCTGCGCGTCATGCCTCCCGGGCACCCTCGCGACATCGCGGCGGCTGTGCTGGCTCTGGCGGACAACAGCACACCCCAGCTTGCCCCGGACCTTCTCGACCGTGTCGCGGGCCCCCTCGAGGCCATGGTGATGCGTATCGCCTACAGGGCTGGGCAGCTGCGCGAACTGCAGGACGGCTCGTCCGGCGCTTGGCGGAGAGTGGCGGGGACGCCATGGACGGTCGCCGCACTGCGCGCCGAGGGACGTATCTCCCAGGCGGAGGAGGCGTACGCAGCGGTCGGAGACGGACCGCGCCCCGTCTGGCTGGCGGCGATCGAGGCCGCGGAGTTGATGGCGGATCTCGGACGCCGGGACGAGGCGTGGGCCGCACTGCTGGCGGGACGGAAGCAGATCGCAATGACCGGTTCCCGCGTGTACGAGATCCTCAGTCTGCTCCTTGAGGCAAAACTGGCCCTGCGCCTGGATCGCGACCTGCCGCGGGCGGCTCGGGCGCTCGCCGATGCGGAGCGCAGAGGGTGTGCGCGCTACGCGTTCACCGCGGAACTGGCCGGCATCTGGCGAGGCCTGGAGCTGCTGCTGGCCGGTCGCGACCACGACGCCGTGCCCCACCTCACCACCGCGGTCTTCACCATGCACACGGGCGGCAGGCGTCTGGAACTTCCCACAGCGGCCGTTTACTTGAGCGAGGCGTTGTGGCGCACCGGAGATGAGGACGGTGCGGATGCCGCTGCCGACCTGGCTCTGGAGGTCGCGACGGCCCAGGGCCCCCGCAATCTGCTGTTGCAGGCTCTGGAGGACGTGCCCTCCGTCACCGTGCGTCGGGCCGACGCGGAACCCACGCACGCCTCACGCTGGCACGAACTCGTGTCCGCGCTCTCTGTCGCAAGACCGGTGACCGGGCGCGCCGTACCCCGACTGACGCTTGAGGACCTCGGCCCGGTACGGCTGGTCGTCGACGGGCGGGAGGTCCACCCGCGGCTGGCCAAGAGCGTCGAGTTGCTCGCCTACCTGCTGTCCCAGCCCGCAGCGAGCGCCAGGCGTCAGACGCTTTTGGAGGCGCTGTTCCCCGGGCGGAGCGACGCCACGAGGCGCAGCTACCTTCGGCAAGCCATCTACCGGCTGCGCGAGGTGCTGCCGGACGGGCTGTTGCTCCTTCAGGAGGACGACGTATAC